>NZ_JBSGBN010000016.1:12004-105193 GCF_053601275.1 Streptomyces sp. NPDC004752
GCCCACCGTGCGCAGACCAGCCACCATGAGCAACCCGCCCACCGTGCGCAGACCAGCCACCATGAGCAACCCGCCCACCGTGCGCAGACCAGCCACCATGAGCAACCCGCCCACCGTGCGCAGACCAGCCACCCCTCGTGCTCAGGCACCGCGGCCACGCACCGCACCGAGGTGACCGGGCCCGCACCCCCCTCGCCGAGATCCCCGCCCCCACGTCACGCCGAGCCGTGCGGCCCCGTCACACGGCTTCCGTCACCGCCCGCGGCGCCTCCCCCGCGGCGGCTCGCTCGTCCGCGCCCACTCCCCCGTCACCCGCGTCTACTCCCCCGTCACCCGCGCGTACAGCACCGCCCCGTCCACCTCTCCGACCTGCTCGTACTCGGCCGTCAGCAGCCGCCGCAGGCTGGGTACCCGGGCGGGGGCGTACGGCTTGCCCCGGGAGTCGTCGACGACCAGGGCGGGCGCCCGCGCGGCCAACTCCGCCCGGAAGACGGGCCAGGCGCCCCGGACGGCGTACTTCTCGCCCACCTGGGGCCCGTTGCGCCCGCCGCTGTAGTTGGTGAGCAGGCCCGCGGTGAGAAAGCGGCTGGCGGGCCTGCGCGCGGCGAGCCAGTACGTCTCCGGATGTATGCCCCACACCAGGACCCGGTCGCCGGGCGCCGTGCGGTCGCCGACCGCGGCGGCGAGCCGCTGGGCGTGCCCGAGGTCGTCGCGGGGCGCCAGCAGCCCCCAGGCCAGGAACAGGACGCAGCAGCAGGCCGTGGCGCGGACCGCCGCCGCGAGCCGCTCCCGCGGCAGGATCTGCAGCGCGGCCGTCGCCAACAGGGCGATCGCCGGGGTCAGTTGCAGGTAGTAGTGGCCGAAGAAGTGGAAGCCGACGGCGACCGCGGCGGCCGAGGACCCCAGCCACAGCCACAGGTCCCTGGCACCCGTGCGCGCCACCCGCAGCGCCCGGACCACCGGTGGGATCAGCCCCGCGCAGGCCACCGCCAGGATCGCCGTGTTGGCCAGAGCCCGGACCAGGACGTGCAGTTCGGAGCCGGTGAAGGAGGCATACGCGCCGGAGCCGGTCACGGTCCAGAAGACGAAGCCCGCCGGGTCCGTGACCAGGGCCACGCACAGCACCGGCGCCGCCACCCCCGCCGCCAGCCGCAGTACCCCGCCCGGCGGCGCCCCGCATCGGTGCAGCAGCCACGCCACCGGCACCAGCACCGCCCCGCCGGTCTGCTTGGCGAGGAAGGCGCAGGCGACCGCCGCCCCGGCCACACCCCAGCGGCGCCGGTCCGCGCACCACATCGCGGCGGCGGTGCAGGGCAGTATGAACACCTCGAAGGTGGCGGCCTGCGCGTCCTCGGGATTGAGCCCGACGGACACCAGCAGATACAGCACCCCGGCCGTGCGGCCCGCGGTGTCGCCCCAGCGGCGCCGGGCCAGGGAGGCCAGCAGCAGCGCGGTGCACAGCTGCGCGAGGACCGCCAGCACCCGGACCGGGGTGAGCGAACCCGATCCGAACACCGCGAACGCGCCCTCGTACAGCCAGGGCACGAGCGGCGGTTTGCGGTCCACGACCGTCTCGTACAGCCGCCCGCCGCGTGCCAGCATCCGTGCCTGTACGGCGAGATAGCCCTCGTCCGGGTTCCACAGCGGCCGGGCGAAGGACGGCGCCCGGGTGACGCAGGCGAGCGCCGCCAGCAGCGGCAGCAGCCGCGCCCAGTACGCCGTCCGTACGGCTGCGGACCGTGGTGGGGCGAGGGCCGGGGCGAGCATGATGAGCACGCTATCCGGCCCCACAGTCTCCGCCGAAGCGGGACATACGGGACAGGGCTGGCAAGCCGGCCGATCCCCGTGTGTTCCCGGTCACCCCCGTGGGCCCTGGGACGGAGGCGCGGCCGGGGTGTCCTCGCCGCGCGCCAGGCGGCTGTGGGTGCGGCCGTACAGGAAGTAGACGCCGAAGCCGAGCACCATCCAGACGGCGAACCGCAGCCAGGTCTCGGCGGGCAGGTTCAGCATCAGCCACAGGGTGGCGGCGACGGACAGCACGGGGACGACCGGCACCCACGGGGTGCGGAAGGCGCGATGCAGGTCCGGTCGGGTGTGGCGGAGGATGACCACGCCGACCGCGACGACGACGAACGCGAACAGTGTGCCGATGTTCACCAGCTCGGCGAGTTGGCTGAGGCTGGTGAAGCCCGCGACGATCGCGATGACCACGCCGAGCAGGATGGTCGGCCGGTGCGGGGTGCGAAAGCGCGGATGCACATGGGAGAAGAAGCGCGGCAGCAGTCCGTCGCGGCTCATCGCGAAGAACACCCGGGTCTGGCCGAGCAGCAGGATCATGCAGACCGTCGTCAGGCCGACGGCGGCGCCGAAGCTGATCACGCCGGCGAACCACGGATGCCCGGTGGCCTTGAAGGCGTCGGCGAGCGGGGCGTCGACGGAGAGCCGGCTGTAGTGCTGCATGCCGGTGACGACGACGGACACCGCGACGTACAGCACGGTGCACACGAACAGGGAGCCGAGGATGCCGCGCGGCATGTCCCGCTGCGGGTTCTTGGTCTCCTCGGCGGCGGTGGCCACGACGTCGAAGCCGATGAACGCGAAGAAGACGACGGAGGCGGCGGTGAAGATGCCCATCACCCCGAAGTTGGAGGGCGCCCAGCCCACCAGCAGCTGGACGAGGGGTGCCTTGAGATCGCCGCCCGCAGCGACCGGTTCCGGCTTCGGGACGAAGGGCTTGTAGTTGCCGGCGGTGACGAAGAAGGCACCGGCGACGATCACGACGAGGACGACGGCCACCTTGATGGCGACGACGACTTGGGTGACCCGGGCGGAGAGCTTCATGCCGAGCACGAGGATGCCGGTGAGCACCAGGATGAGCGCGGCGGCGAGGATGTCGAAGCCGAACCCGTGCGCCCCGTCCCGGCCGCCGAGGTACTCCGGCAGATGCCAGCCCGCGTTGTCCAGCAGTGACCGGATGTACCCGGACCAGCCGACGGCGACCACCGCCGTGCCGAGCGCGAACTCCAGGACCAGGTCCCAGCCGATGATCCAGGCGGGCAGCTCGCCCAGGGAGGCGTACGAGAAGGTGTAGGCGGAGCCCGCCACCGGGAGCGTGGAGGCGAACTCGGCGTAGCAGAGCGCGGCGAGGGCGCAGACGATGCCGGCGACGACGAAGGCCAGGGCGACCGCGGGTCCGGCGTTCTCCTTGGCGACCTTGCCGGTCAGTACGAAGATGCCGGTGCCGATGATGACACCGACGCCGAAGACCGTCAGATCCAGCGCGGACAGGGATTTCTTGAGCGCGTGCTCTGGCTCCTCGGTGTCGAGGAGGGACTGCTCGACCTTCTTCGTCCGGAAAACGGTGCTGCTCACGGGATACCTCCCACGCTCGGCGTCCTCGGCATGATCGAGAGGCGGCGTGGAACGTATGCCCCGGAGTGGGCACATTCACGCAAATGGGCCGGTTCCGCCACTCTCCACCCTGGCGGAACCGGCCCCTCCGGACGCTCAGTCGCGGGCCGGCTCCATCGGGTCGACCTCGGCCGCGGGCGGTTCGAGGCGGCCGCCCAGCCGGGCGACGAGCCCGGTGACCTGACGGGCGACGTCGGGCGCGGTCAGCCCGATCTCGGCGAGGACCTCGGCGCGCGAGGCGTGGTCGAGGAAACGGGGCGGGATACCGAAGTCCCGCAGCGGCATGTCGACGCCCGCGTCCCGCAGCGCCTGGGCGACGGCCGAGCCGACGCCGCCGACACGGGAGTTGTCCTCGACGGTGACGACCACCCGGTGCCGCTCGGCGAGCGGTGCCATGGCCTCGTCGACGGGCTTGACCCAGCGCGGGTCGACGACGGTGGTGGAGATGCCCTGCCGGTCGAGCAGGCCGGCGATCTCCAGGCACATCGGCGCGAGCGCGCCCACGGAGACCAGCAGCACGTCCGGGGTGTCGGTGCCGGGCTCGCGCAGCACGTCCATGCCGCCGACGCGGCCCACGGCGGGTACGGCGGGGCCGACGGCGCCCTTCGAGAAGCGCACGACGGTCGGCGCGTCCTCGACCGCGACGGCCTCCCGCAGTTGGGCGCGCACCTGTTCGGCGTCGCGCGGGGCGGCGAGCCTGAGCCCGGGCACGACCTGGAGGATCGACATGTCCCACATGCCGTTGTGGGAGGCGCCGTCGCTGCCGGTGACCCCGGCCCGGTCCAGGACGAAGGTCACCCCGCACTTGTGCAGGGCCACGTCCATCAGCACCTGGTCGAAGGCGCGGTTGAGGAAGGTGGCGTACACGGCGAAGACGGGGTGCACCCCGGCGTGCGCCAGGCCCGCCGCCGACACGGCGGCGTGCTGCTCGGCGATGCCCACGTCGTAGACCCGGTCCGGGAACGCCTTGGCGAACTTCTCCAGACCGACGGGCTGGAGCATGGCGGCGGTGATGGCGACGACGTCCTGGCGCTCCCGGCCCAACTCGACCATCTCGTCGCCGAAGACCGAGGTCCAGTCGGCGCCGGAACTGGCGATCGGCAGGCCGGTGTCGGGGTGGATCTTGCCGACGGCGTGGAAGCGGTCGGCCTCGTCCTGGAGGGCGGGCTGGTAGCCGCGCCCCTTCTCGGTGAGGCAGTGCACGATCACCGGGCCGCCGAACCGTTTCGCGCGGGACAGCGCGGACTCCAGCGCCTCGATGTCATGGCCGTCGATCGGGCCGACGTACTTCAGGCCCAGGTCCTCGAACAGGCCCTGCGGCGCGATGAAGTCCTTGAGGCCCTTCTTGGCGCCGTGGAGCGTGTCGTACAGCGGCTTGCCGACGACCGGAGTGCGCTCCAGGAGGTCCTTGGTACGGGCCAGAAAACGCTCGTAGCCGTCCGTCGTACGCAGCGTGGCGAGGTGGTCGGCGAGGCCGCCGATGGTCGGTGCGTACGACCGCTCGTTGTCGTTGACGACGATGACCAGCGGGCGGTCCTTGGCGGCGGCGATGTTGTTGAGGGCCTCCCAGGCCATGCCGCCGGTGAGCGCCCCGTCACCGATGACGGCGGCGACATGGTGGTCGCGCCGCAGCAGCTGGTTGGCCTTGGCGATGCCGTCGGCCCAGCCGAGGACCGTCGAGGCGTGCGAGTTCTCGATGACGTCGTGCTCGGACTCGGCCTGCGAGGGGTAGCCGGACAGGCCGCCCTTCATCTTCAACCGGGAGAAGTCCCGCCGCCCGGTGAGCAGTTTGTGCACATATGACTGGTGACCGGTGTCCCACAGGACCTTGTCCTTCGGGGACTCGAAGACCCGGTGCAGGGCGATGGTCAGCTCGACCACGCCGAGGTTGGGCCCGAGGTGGCCGCCGGTCTTGGCGACCGCGTCCACGAGGAAGGTCCGGATCTCCTGCGCCAGCTCGTCCAGCTCCTCCAGGCTGAGCCGGTCCAGATCGCGCGGTCCCCTGATGCGGGTCAGCAGCGGCACCCGTGCCTCCTTGCAGTAGAGCTGATCGAGCGTTCCCGGGCCCATAGAGTCTAATGTTCACGCCCCACACGACACGACAGAGCCCACAACCTCGCCCCAAAGGGGCACAAGACTGTACCGACCCGCGACAGCAGCAGCGCCCCAAAGGGGCACGGAACTGTACCGACACACGGCAGCCACAGCGCCCCGAAAGGGGCGCGGGGAACTGCGCGACCAGCCACGACGCACCCGCAGACAAAACCACGGCCCCGGCGGAGCCACGACGCACCCGCAGCCAAAACACCACGGAACACGAGCCCGGCGGAGCCACAACGCCGCCGCAGACGAACGACGACGTTGCACGGCCAAACCCAGCGGAGCGCTACGCGCGGCCCGCCGTCTTCTGCGTCTTGCGGGTGATGGAGTCGATGACCACGGTGGTCAGCAGCACCGCTGCGGTGATCATGTACTTCACCGGCTCGGCGATGGACTCCAGCTGGAGACCGTACTGGATCGACACGATGACCAGGACGCCGAGCAGGGCGTTCCAGGTCCGGCCCCGGCCGCCGAAGAGGCTGGTGCCGCCGATGACGGCCGCGGCGATCGCGTTCATCAGCAGATCGCCGGTGCCGGCGCTCTGGTTGGCCGAGGCGATCTTCGAGGCCAGGAACAGCCCGCCGACCGCCGCGAATCCGCCCGAGACGGCGAAGACGGAGATCCGCACCGCGGTGACGTTGATGCCGGCCCGCCGGGACGCCTCCACGCTGCCGCCGAGCGCGAAGATCTTGCGACCGTAGGAGGTACGGCGCAGCAGGAAGTCCGTGCCGATCAGAAAGGCGAGGAAGATCACCGTGGCCAGCGGCAGCCCCTTGTACTGGTTGTACATATAGGCGGCGGCGAACGAGACCACCGCGAGCAGGACCGTACGCACCAGGGTGTCGCTGAGCGGCCGGGACGGGATGCCCGCGGCCTCGCGGCGGCGGTTGCCCAGGAACGAGGTGATGAAGAACACGGCGACCACGACGAGGGCCAGCCCGTAGGCGGCGGCCACATCGGAGAAGAAGTACGTGGTGAGCTTGCCGATCAGGCCGTCGCCGTCGAGGTTGATCGTGCCGTTCTCGCCCAGCACCTTGAGCATGAAGCCGAGCCAGAACAGCAGGCCGGCCAGGGTCACGGCGAACGCGGGGGCGCCGAGCACCGCGAAGAAGAAGCCGTGCGCCGCGCCGATGACGACGCCCGCGGCGATGGCGGCGAGCACCGCCAGCCACTCGGGCCAGCCCTGGTTGACCGCGAGGACGGCCGCGAGGGCGCTGGCCGCGCCGCTGACCGAGCCGACCGACAGGTCGATCTCGCCGAGCAGCAGCACGAAGACGATGCCGACGGAGATCATGCCCGTGCCGACCATCGTGACGGTGATGTCGCTCAGGTTCTGCGCGGACAGGAAGTTGGAGTTCAGGCTCTGGAAGACGACGCAGATGACGATCAGGCCGACGACGACCGGGAGGGAGCCCAGCTCACCGGCCTTCATCTTGCGCCGGAACTCGCCGAGGTAGCCCGCGAGGCCCTGCTCGCGCACCAGGAGGCGCGGGTCGACGGCGGTCACCGCGGCGGCGGCCGCCTCGGGGTTCTCGACGGCGGTCTCGTCCTGCGGGGCCGCGGAGGTCTTGTCGAGGCTCACTGGGAAACCTCCCCGTTCGAGCGGGCCGCACGGCGGGTCACGGCGTTGTCGGTGGCACCGGTGATGGCGGAGATGATCTCTTCCTGCGAGGTCGTCTTGACCTCGAAGACCCCGTTGTTGCGGCCCAGCCGCAGCACGGCGACCCGGTCCGCCACGGCCTTGACGTCCGCCATGTTGTGGCTGATGAGGATGACGGCCAGACCGCGCTCACGCAGCCGCTCCACCAGGTCGAGGACCTGGGCGGTCTGCTCGACGCCGAGGGCGGCGGTGGGCTCGTCGAGGATGACCAGCTGGGGCTCGCCGAGCATGGAACGGGCGATCGCCACGGTCTGGCGCTGACCGCCGGAGAGCGAGGCGATCGGGATGCGAACACTGGGGATACGGATCGAGAGCGTGGTGAGCAGTTCGCGGGAGCGGCGCTCCATCTCGACCTCGTCGAGGACACCGCGCCGCTTCAGCTCACGGCCCAGGAAGAGATTGCCGACGACATCGATGTTGTCGCACAGCGCCAGATCCTGGTACACCGTCGCGATGCCCAGGCTCTGGGCGTCGTGCGGCCGGCTGATCTGGACGGACCTGCCTCCCCATTCGATGACGCCCTCATCGATGGGGTGCACGCCGGCGATCGTCTTGACCAGCGTGGATTTTCCGGCGCCGTTGTCACCCACCAGGGCGACCACCTCACCGGCGTGGACCTCAAGCTCTACGTCGGTGAGCGCCTGTACGGCACCGAACCGCTTGGAGACCCCGCGCAACGCCAGCACGGGCGTAGCGGACACATGAACCACCTCCTTCGCCGCCTGACCCGGCGGAAAGGTTGTGCGGAATTTTGGGGGGATTTCCATCCGGCGCCCCGCACCGGGCTTGTGGGCTGACTGATGCGAGGGACGCCGGTGGAACCTGGAGCAGTCGTACCCCGCACGGGCGTTCGGGCGAAGCGCCGTGCCGGGGAAGGGGAACCTGGACCGCTTACTTGAGGCCGATCTTGTCGCAGGCCGCCTTGTACTTGGCCGAGCAGATGTCGGCGACGGTGTAGAAGCCGTCCTTGATGACCGTGTCGTTGATGTTGTCCTTGGTCAGCGAGACGACCGGGACCAGGACGGACGGGACGTCCTTCGCGCTGCCGCTGGAGACCTTGTCCTTGGCGATGGAGTCGAGGCTCTCGCCCTTGGCGACCGCGACGGCCATCTCGGCGGCGATCTGCGCCTCCTGCGGGTAGGACTTGAAGACGCTCATGTACTGCTCACCGGCGACGATCCGCTGCACCGCGGCGAGTTCGGCGTCCTGGCCGGTGACCGGCACGGAGATGCCGGCGGCCTTGAGGGCGGTGATGGCACCGCCGGCCATGCCGTCGTTGGCGGAGTAGACGCCCGCGATGTTCTTCGCGCCGATCGCCGAGATCGCCGTCTCCATCTCGGAGTTGGCGTTGTCCGGCGACCACTCCTTGGTGTCGTACTCCTTGGCGACGGTGACCTTGCCGTCGAGGACGGAGTGGGCGCCCTTCTTGAACTGGGCGGCGTTCGGGTCGGTGACCGAGCCGTTGAGCATGACGACCTTGGAGGACGTGGTGGCCTTGCCGCCCAGGGCCTTCAGCAGGGCCTCGCCCTGGGCCTTGCCCACCTGCTCGTTGTCGAACGAGGTGTAAGCGCTGATCGGGCCCTCGGCCAGGCGGTCGTAGGCGACGACCTTGATACCCGCGTCCACGGCCTTCTGGACCGAGTTCTGGATGGCCTTGGCGTCCACGGCGTCCAGGATGAGCACGTCCACCTTGTTGGTGACCATCGTGTCGACCTGCTGGGCCTGGAGGTTGGCGTCCCCGCGGGCGTTGTTGTAGTCGACCGTGGCCTTGTTGTTCGTCAGCTCCTTGATCTTCTTCTCGATCTGCGGGCGGTCGAACTTCTCGTAACGCGCGGTCTTGTTCTCGGGCAGCAGCAGACCGACCTTGAGGTCGTCGCCCTTCTTGGCCGCCGACGGGGAAGAATCGTCGCTGCCCGAGTCCTTGGCACTGCCACAGGCGGCGAGCGAAACGGCCATCGCACCGGCGGCCACGGCAACGGCGGCACGACGCATACGCGTGTTCATTTCAGTAACCTCCCTGACGCGGCCGCGTCGTTGCGGCCGAGGTGGCTGGCAGTCAACTCGGCCGCCCAGGCAACGTCAAGAAGTAAATCCTTAACGAGATGGCAACGGTGTCAGCCGTTTTCTAAGTGAAGGTGGGTGTCGCCGCGGACAGCGTCCCGTCCAGAAGGGTTGAATCACCCATCTCGCTCAGCGCCAGGGCGAGTGCCCCGAGCACTTCGGCGCGCCCCCCGAGCGCGCCGGGAAGCACGGAGAGCCGGCGCGCGGCGCTGGGGATGGCGTAGCGCCCGACCGAGTCCCTGATGGGCCCGAGCACCAGTTCCCCGGCCTCGGCGAGGTCCCCGCCGAGGACCACCCGGCTGGGGTTCAGCAGATTGCACAGGTTGGCCACCCCGCTGCCGATGTGGCGGCCGACGTCGGCGACCACCCGGCGGCAGCCCGGGTCGCCGTCCCGGGCCAGCCGTACGACGCCCTCCATGGTCAGGCCGCCGCCGTGGCTGGACTGGAGCAGCGGGAGCACATGGCGCGCGGCCGTGAAGGTCTCCAGGCAGCCGCGGTTGCCGCAGCGGCAGACCGGGCCGGACTCGTCGAGCGTGATGTGCCCGATCTCACCGGCGGTGCCGCCGGGACCCCGGTAGATCCTGCCGTTGATCACCAGACCGGCGCCGACCCCGCTGGCGACCTTGATGTACGCCAGGTCGCGCACGCCCCGGCCGCTGCCCCAGACCAGCTCGCCGAGGGCGCCCAGGTTGGCGTCGTTGTCCACGTGCACCGGTACGCCGAGCCGTCCCCGCAGCTCCTCGGCGGGCCTGATGCCGGACCAGCCCGGCAGGATGGCGGTGGAGCCCAGGGTGCCCGACTCGACGTCGATGGGGCCGGGCACGCCGAGGCCCACGCCCGCGACCTTGGACCGGTCGACGCCGGTCGCGTCGATCAGACGGTTGACCAGTTCCTCCGCCCGGTCGAAAACCTGCCCGGACGAGGCGTCGACGTCCAACGGCTCGGACTCCTCCGCCAGCACCTGGTGCGCGAGGTTCCCGATCGCGACGCGCAGGTGGGTGTGGCCGAAGTCGACGCCTATGACAATGCCGGCGTCTCCGCTCAGCGAGACGCTGCGGGCCCGCCTGCCGCCCGCCGACGTCGGCGTGACCTCGACGGTTCCGCCGTCCTTGAGTTCCCGCACGATATTGGAGACCGTCGCCGCGGACAGGCCGGTCGTCCGCGCGATCTCCGCCTGCGTGAGCGACCCGGCGAGCCGCACCGCCCGCACGACTCGTTCCAGGTTGGCTCGGTGCAGCGACGACTGCGACCCCGGAGTCTCCATCGACTCATCCACTCCCGCCATCAGCCGGGCGGCCCCGCGCCGCCCGTGGCCCAGATCACATCCATGGAACCGGGCCACTTACAAGTTATGAACTCCAAGCTCTTCTGAAGGGCTCGCCGCAGTCAAGTCCTTGACGTAAATCGGTGTCACTTGGTAGGCGGCACCCCGGAACCCTCCGGACGCACCCGCGCCACCCCGGAGCAGGGCGGCGTCACCCTCGAACCGCTCACCCCACTGGTACCGCCGCGCCCCGCGACCCCGCACCCCAACACCCCCGCCCGCCCTCCTCCCCCTTCAGTCGAAGAAACCGGGACGGCCCATTCCACCGCACCCCCCTTCGGGCCCTGGGGGAACCGATCTGCCCATCACACCGGCTGCCGTGCGGACAGGGGGCGCTACTTCAACGCCCCCGCCGTCAGCCCCTGCACCACCTGACGCTGGAAGACGATGTACGCCGCCAGTACCGGCAGCATCGCCATGACCAGGCCCGCGAACAGGCCGGACCAGTCGCCCTTGTAGCCCTGGCTCACGGCGAGTTGGACCAGGCCCTGGGTCAGGACGCGCTTGTCCGGGTCGGTGTTGAGCACCGTCGGGAGCATGTACTGGTTCCACTGGCCCAGGAAGTTGAAGATGCCCACGCTGATCAGCCCGGGCTTGGCCATGGGCAGCATGATCTGGAAGAACGTCCGGGAGTGGGACGCGCCGTCCACGAAGGCCGCCTCCGCCACCGACGTCGGCAACGTACGGAAGAACGCTGTCAGGAAGAACACCGTGAACGGCAGCGAGTACGCGATGTAGACCAGGATCAGCCCGTGGATCGTGTTCAGCAGCGCCATGTTGTTCACGACATAGAACAGCGGAACCAGCGCCAGCATGATCGGGAAGCTCATGCCGCCTATGAACAGGTAGTAGATGAACCGGTTGCCGGGGAAGTCGAAGCGGGCGAGCACGTATGCCGCCATCGAGCCGAGGACCAGCGTACCGATCAGCGAACCGCCCACCACCAGAACGGTGTTGAGGAAGTAGTCGCTCATGTTGGCCTGCGTCCAGGCCCGCGACCAGTTGTCGAAGTGCAGTCTGTCCGGCAGCGACCACGGCGAGCTGAAGATCGAACGGTCGTCCTTGAAGGACGTCATCACCGCCCACAGCAGCGGCATGACCACCATGACCGCCCAGAGGATCAGGACGCCGTGCGAGAAGGCGTTGAGGACATGGCCCTCCTTCTTCCGCTCGGGCCGCCCGGCGGACGCCACGTCCGCCTTGGTGACCGGCGCACCGGACTCGGCCGGCAGCGGGGCGGGGGTCTCGGTCGTCTTCATGGGATCAGAACTCCAGCCGCTCGCGACGGCCCAGCCGCATCACGATCGCCGCGAAGGCGAGCGTGACGACGAGCAGGGCGACGCCGATGGTGGTGGCGTAGGCGGCCTGACCGTCCCGGAACGCCTTCTGGTACACGTACAGGACCAGCACGGTGGTCGAGTAGTCGGGGCCGCCCGGCCCGGTCGTCATGATGCCCACGACGGCGAACGACTCGGCGCCCAGCGCGAGAATGCCCATATAGACCCAGCCCGACTGCACGGTGTCCCACAGCAGCGGCAGGGTGATGCGGAAGAACGTGGCGAAGCGGCTCGCCCCGTCCAGCAGGGCCACCTCGTAGAGGTCCGCGGGGATGGACGCCATGCCCGCCGAGAACAGGACCACGAAGAAGCCGACCGTCGACCAGACGAGCACCGCCATCACGCACCACAGCGCGAGGTTCGGGTCGCCCAGCCACAGCGGTTGGACGCTGTCGAGGCCGATGGCGCGCAGAATCGAGTTGATGGCGCCGCTGTCCGGGTTGTACGCGAAGGCGAACAGCAGCGCGACGATCGCGATCGACAGCACCTGCGGGAAAAAGTAGACGATCTTGTAGATGGAGGAGCCGCGGACGCCGGAGATGACCGGCCCGCCCCTGCGGCGCCGGCCGCCCACATTGATCATGAAGGAGAAGAACAGCGCCAGGCTGATCGTCACCAGCGGGAGCAGGACCGCGAACAGCAGACTGTGCCGCAACGACTTCCAGAAGATCTCGTCGTCTAGCAGCCGCTCGTAGTTGTCGAAGCCCACCATCTTGAAGTCGGGGCTGAGCCCGGTCCAGTCCGTGAAGGAGTAGTAGATGGACTGGATGAAGGGCCATACGACAAAGAGCGCGTAGAGGCCCAGGGGCGCCACCAGGAACCCCACGATGAACCGGTACTTACCGTGCTGCATTACTGCCGACCCCGATCTGTGCGCGGGCGCCGCCAGGGCCTGCCCGGCGGATGCCGCCGGGCAGGCCCTGGTGACGGATCGTCACTGGTGCTTGTAGTGCTTGATCGACGTGTCCTTGGCGGCCTCGTCGGCGAATCCCTGGATCTTCGTGATGGCCTCGGCCGGGGTCATGCGGCCCGCCATCATCTCGCCGAGTCCGGCCACACCGATCTGCTCCTTCTGGAGCTTCACGTACCAGTCCTGGATACGCGGGTTCACCACGTTGTCCCCGGCCTTCTCCAGCGCCGCCTGGCCGGACTTCAGGCCAGGGGTGAGGGTGATACCGGTGGTGCCGCCGTTGTACGCGCTCAGCGACTTCACCTTGGCGGTGAAGTTCTTCGAGGATGCCTCGCTGAGCATGATGCGCAGCTGCTCCATGCCGCCGGCCGGGTTCTGCGCCTTGGCCGGGACGATGTAGGGCTCGGCGCCGGAGGCCCAGACGGTGCCGAACGGCATCTTGTCGGAGGCGTCGAGGCCGGTGGGCCCCGAGACGGCCAGGTCGAAGTCGCTCGGAAGGACGTTCGCCGACTCGTTCTCCACCCAGGAGCCGTTCGGGATGAACAGGGCCTTGCCCTGGGCCCAGGCGGTCTGCGACTGGATGTGGTCCAGGCCCGGGGTGCCCTTGAGGATGTAGCCCTTCTTGTACAGCTCGTAGTACGCCTCGAAGCATGCCTTGACCGCCGGGTGCTTCCAGGCGCCCGGTTCGAGGTTGTCGATGGCGTCGGTCACTTCCCGGCCGCCGACCTTGGC
Organism: Streptomyces sp. NPDC004752; assembly: GCF_053601275.1. Lineage (NCBI taxonomy): Bacteria > Bacillati > Actinomycetota > Actinomycetes > Kitasatosporales > Streptomycetaceae > Streptomyces > Streptomyces sp. NPDC004752. Next base: position 25,540 of record NZ_JBSGBN010000016.1, read on the forward strand.
GATCATCGGGTAGAGCGCGAAGGGGACGTAGTACGGGTACTTGCCCGCGTACGTCCAGCCCGCGATGCCCTTCTTCTTGGCCTTCGCGCAGAGCGCGAGCATCTGGTCCCAGGTCTCGGGGTACTGCTCGTCGAGCGCGTTCAGGGCCTTCTGCGAGTACCAGACGCCGTACACCGTGTAGGCGTAGTAGAAGACCCAGACCGGGTCGCCGTCGAACTGGCCCATCTCCACGATGCCGGGACGCAGCGTGTCGCGGACCTTCTTGTTCGGGTCGTCGTACGAGGGGGCGTCGAGCAGCGGGGTGAGGTCGGCGAGCTGGTTCTTGCCGACCAGGACGCCCATGTCCATCTGCTCGGCGCCGGAGTTGTCGATGAGGTCCGGCGGGTTGCCCTGGTTGAAGCGGGGCTGGAGCGTCGACTGGATCTTCTGGGTGGCGGTGAACTTCACCTTGACCTTCGGGAAGTTCTGCTCGTAGATCTTCACCGCGTCCTGGCCGTACTCCTTGCCGAAGCCGCCGTCGAACAGGACGAATTCCATCTGTGCGGTGTCATTGACGGCGAGCGGGTTCTTCGCCGACTTCTTGCCCGCCTTCGCCTTGTCCTGGCTGTCGCCACCGCTGCTCGCGCACGCGGACAGGAAGCCCGCCGTGGGCAGGGTGAGCAGACCGAGTGCGGCGGACCGCTTGATGAGGTCGCGGCGGCCGACGCCACCGCCCCCGTGGTTCGCTGCGGAAGTGGATCCCATGCTCAAGTCCTCGCTTTCTCCAGGACTCAGGCGGTGAACCGGATCCTCCCCGGCACCGCGGTCGGGTAGCGCTGGGTTGTGCAGGAAACGCCGACAGGTATAGTCCACTTCCCGTCGGCTGAGCAAGATCGAGCGCAAGGTTGCCCAAGGGTCTTTTCCGAGTTGAGACCTCGCGGATATATGAGCCGCCCGTGACTGCACTGCCGAAAGAATCTGCGCCATAAACCCCCGAACGCCGCAGGCAACACCCTTGACATCATCTGCCACTTGACTTCCTACTGGTTTCTGCGCGACGCATGTGACAACGTTGTCCGATCGCAGGGAGGGTTTCCGCAGATGCGGCGGAGAGCTCGGTACAGAGGGAGACCGGCGGTCGTGGTGACGACCGCCTTCGTCATGGCGATGGGCGCACAGGGGGCGGCGGTCGCCCTGCCCGCCCAAGCACCGCCCGTCGACCGGGAGTTCGCGTCCTCGTTCGAGCCTGACGATCCGGCGCCGGACTGGCTGAACACGGTGGACACCGGGCCGGACGGGGCGAAGCTCGCCTCGGGGGTCGACGGCGGCTACCGCACCGGCATTCCGGGCAACGTCACCGAGCATGTCACCGAGGTGCGCGCGAGTGCCGAGAACACCGCCGGAGGGGAGGTGAAGGAGAATCTCGTCGACGGCGAGCCGAGCACCAAGTGGCTCGCCTTCCAGCCGGCCGGCTGGGTCGAGTTCGACCTGGACAAGCCGATCAAGCTGGTGACGTACGCCCTCACGTCGGCCAACGACCACACCGAACGCGACCCGAAGGACTGGACCCTTCAGGGCTCCACGGACGGCAAGGACTGGAAGACCCTCGACACCCGCTCCGGCGAGACCTTCGCGGAGCGCTTCCGGACCAGGTCGTACGACCTCGCCGAACCGGCCGAATACCAGCATTTCCGGGTCGATGTGACGAAGAACAACGGCGCGTCGGGGATCCTGCAACTCGCGGACGTCCAGTTCTCCACGGGCGGCAGCGACAACCCGGTCCCGCCGGACATGCTCTCGCTGGTCGACCGCGGGCCGAGCGGCTCACCGACCGCCAAGGCGGGCGCCGGCTTCACCGGTAGACGGGCGCTCAGATACGCCGGAAGGCACACCGCGGACGGGCGCGCCTACTCGTACAACAAGGTCTTCGACGTGAACGTGAAGGTCGGCCGCGACACCCGGCTGTCGTACCGGATCTTCCCGTCCATGGCCGACGGCGACCGCGACTACGACGCCACCCGTGTATCCGTCGACCTGGCCTTCACCGACGGCACCCGGCTCAGCGGCCTTGGCGCGATCGACCAGCACGGTTTCACGCTGTCCCCGCAGGGGCAGGGCGCGGCGAAGGTGCTGTACGTCAACCAGTGGAACAACGTGGAGTCGCGGATCGGTTCGGTCGCGGCGGGCAAGACCGTCGACCGGATCCTGCTGGCCTACGACTCCCCCACCGGACCGGCGAAGTTCCGCGGCTGGCTCGACGACGTGGCACTGCGCAAGGCGCCCCCGGAGAAGCCCAGGGCGCATCCGTCCGACTATGCGCTGACCACCCGCGGCACCAACTCCAGCGGCAGCTTCTCGCGCGGCAACGACTTCCCGGCGACCGCGGTGCCGGGCGGCTTCAACTTCTGGACCCCGGTGACCAACGCGTCCTCGCTGAACTGGCTCTACGAGTACGCGCGGGCGAACAACGACGCCAACCTGCCGACGATCCAGGCGTTCAGCGCGAGCCATGAGCCGAGCCCCTGGATGGGTGACCGGCAGACCTTCCAGCTGATGCCGTCCACCGCGCCCGGCGCCCCGGACACCGGCCGCACGGCACGGGCGCTGGCGTTCCGGCACGAGAACGAGACGGCGCGGCCGTACTACTACGGCGTCCGCTTCGAGAACGGCCTCAAGGCGGAGATGGCGCCGACCGACCACGCGGCGGCGCTGCGCTTCACCTACCCGGGCGACGACACGAGCGTGATCTTCGACAACGTCACCGATCAGGCGGGCCTCACCCTCGACAAGGAGAACGGGATCGTCACCGGCTACTCCGACGTGAAGTCGGGTCTGTCGGCGGGCGCCACCCGGCTGTTCGTGTACGGCGTCTTCGACAAGCCGGTCACCGCGGGCGGCTCCAGCGGGGTCAAGGGCTATCTGCGGTTCGACGCGGGCGCCGACCGCACCGTCACGCTGCGCCTGGCGACCTCGCTGATCGGCGTCGACCAGGCGAAGGACAACCTGCGTCAGGAGATCCCCGACGGCATGTCCTTCGACAAGGTCACCTCGCGGGCCCAGCGCGCCTGGGACAAGGTGCTCGGCCGCATCGAGGTGGAGGGCGCCACAGCCGACCAGCTGACCACCCTGTACTCCAGCCTGTACCGGCTCTACCTGTACCCGAACTCCGGTTTCGAGAAGGTCGGTTCGAGGTACCGGTACGCATCCCCCTTCTCCCCGATGCCGGGCCAGGACACCCCGACCCACACGGGCGCGAAGCTGGTCGACGGCAAGGTGTACATCAACAACGGCTTCTGGGACACCTATCGGACGACCTGGCCCGCGTACTCCTTCCTGACGCCCCATCAGGCGGGTGCGATGGTCGACGGGTTCGTTCAGCAGTACAAGGACGGCGGCTGGACCTCCCGCTGGTCCTCCCCCGGCTACGCGGACCTGATGACCGGCACCTCCTCGGACGTCGCGTTCGCGGACGCCTACGTCAAGGGCGTGACCTTCGACGCCGGGGCGGCGTACGAGGCGGCCGTGAAGAACGCGACCGTCGTACCGCCGTCCTCCGGCGTGGGCCGCAAGGGCATGACCACCTCGCCGTTCCTCGGCTACACCAGCACCGCCACCGGCGAGGGCCTGTCCTGGGCGATGGAGGGCTATCTCAACGACTACGGCATCGCCAGGATGGGCGAGGCCCTCTACAAGAAGACGGGCGAGCGGCGCTACAAGGAGGAGTCGCAGTACTTCCTCAACCGCGCCCAGGACTATGTGCGCCTCTTCGACTCACGGGCGGGCTTCTTCCAGGGCCGTGACGCCAAGGGCGACTGGCGGGTCGACTCGGCGACGTACGACCCGCGCGTATGGGGCTACGACTACACGGAGACCAACGGCTGGGGCTACGCGTTCACCGCGCCGCAGGACAGCCGGGGCCTGGCCAACCTCTACGGCGGCCGGTCCGGTCTCGCCGACAAGCTCGACCAGTACTTCTCCACGCCCGAGACGGCCTCGCCCGAGGTCGTCGGCTCGTACGGCGGGATCATCCACGAGATGATCGAGGCCCGGGACGTCCGCATGGGCATGCACGGGCAGTCCAACCAGCCCTCGCACCACGCGCTGTACATGTACGACGCGGCGGGACAGCCGTGGAAGACGCAGGCGTTGGTGCGCGAGGCGCTCTCCCGGCTGTATGTGGGCAGTGAGATAGGGCAGGGTTACCCGGGCGACGAGGACAACGGCGAGATGTCCGGCTGGTACCTGTTCTCCGCGCTCGGCTTCTACCCGCTGGTCATGGGCAGCGGCGAGTACGCCATCGGCTCCCCGCTGTTCAAGAAGGTCACGGTGCACCTGGAGAACGGCCGGGACCTGGTGGTCGACGCGCCGAGGAACAGCGCGAAGAACGTGTACGTGCAGGGGCTGAAGGTCAACGGCCGTGCCTGGACGTCGACTTCGCTCCCGCACTCGGTGCTGGCCAAGGGCGGGGTGCTCACCTTCGCCATGGGCGCCGAGCCGTCCACGTGGGGCACGGGCAAGAACGCGGGCCCGGTCTCCGTCACCCGGGACGACAAGGTGCCGACGCCGCGCGCGGACGTACTGAAGGGGGACGGCGCGCTGTTCGACGACACGTCGGCGACGGACGCGGCGGTCGCCTCCGTGGACCTGCCGGTCGGCGCCGCCACCAAGGCGGTCCAGTACACGCTGACCTCGTCCACGGACCATACGAAGGCACCGGCCGGCTGGACCCTGCAAGGCTCCACCGACGGCACCACATGGCAGACCCTGGACCAGCGGTCCGGTGAGTCGTTCACCTGGAACCGGCAGACCCGGGCGTTCACGATCCCCTCACCGGGCACGTACCCGAAGTACCGGCTGGTCCTGGAGGGCAGGTCGACGCTGGCAGAACTGGAACTGCTGTCCTGACCCCCACCACTCCCACCGAGGGGCGGGCCCGGAATCACTCCGGCCCCGCCCCTTCGGCGTGGGCGGGGCCGGCCTCGTGCAGCGCGGACGACACGAACCGGTACCCCTCGTCCCGGCCGCCCCGCAGGAACGCCGGGAAGCCGAGCTTGGCGCGGATCCGGGCGACCTCGACCTCCACGGCCGGTTCGGCCCCCGGCAGCAGCAGGAAGTCCCAGACGCGCCGGGCCAGTTCGACCACGGTGTGCACCGTGTCCGGCTCCGCCACGAGGAGCGCGAGGACCTGGAACTCCTTGCGGCTCAGCCGCACCGTCCGGCCGTCCAGGGTGACACTGCGGGTGTCCGGGTGCAGCACGAGGCGGCCCGCGGGGCGATGTCCGTCGCTCATCACACCATCGTCGCAGGCCGCCACCGGGTCCCGGTCCGGTGCTGGCGGTGCTGGCGTTGCCGGTGGTGCCGACCATGCCTGTGAACGCCCGGCGTGCCGCGGGCCGCGGTGGGGTCCTAGGGTTTCGGCTTTCGGGTCGTGTCCGGACCCTGGGGCCAGGCGTCCGCGAGAAGTCGGTCCGTCGTGGCCCTGTCCGGGTATCCGCCTTGCGCACCGAGGTGGCCGCAGGCGTAGGTTGCCGAGGCCACCGCCGCCCGGAGCGCCGAGTGCGGGTCCGAGCCGGACAGGGAACGGGCGATGTAGACCCCGGCCAGGCAGTCGCCGGCACCGGTGGTGTCGACGATCCGGCCAGCGGGCGGCGGCGGCACGGTGATCTCGCCGGAACCGTACGTCAGCGCTGCCCCGCGTGACCCCCCGGTGCGTACCACCGACTTGAGACGGTGCCGCGCCGAGAAGCCCTGCACGTCGCCTATCTCCGCCGTGGCCCGCTCGTTGAGGAAGACGACCGCCGCCCCGTACAGGGCCGGGGCGAGAGCGTCCGTGCCGTGGGCGAGGGCGACGGGTTCCAGGTCAATCGACATCGGAATGCCGGCGGCCCGCGCCCGCTCCGCGAGCAGTGCCGCGCCTTCGGGGTCCAGGCAGGAGGTGTGGATCCAGTCCACTCCTGCCAGTTCGGCGTGGCGCACCCGCTCCGGCGGTGGGTACTGCGACACGGACGAGGTGTAGACGAGACGCTTCTCCCCGTCCTCGGCCAGGGTGCACACCGACAGCGCGGTCGTGCCCGGTGTGGTGGTGACCCCGGTGACGTCGACCCCGCGCGCCGCGAGGTGGCCGACGGCGTGGACGCCGAACACATCGTCCCCGACGACGGCCAGCAGCGCCGTGTCGATGCCCTGCCGGGTGCAGGCGACCGCCGAGTTGGCGGCCACCCCTCCGGCACTCACCAGGTTCTCGAACGCGTGCGTCTTCTGGTCCGGATCAGGAAAGCGGGGCACCCGCAGCGCCACATCGAAGGCTATGTCTCCGCAGAACAGGGCCGTCGCCATGATGCCGCTCCCCTCGTGGTGCCCTCGGCCGCCCGGGACTCGGGTAGCTACCCAGAGCCGCCGCCGGGCATACACCGTGGTCGGCCCTGCCCGGCCCTCCACCCACCCGGTCGCCGGGACCGGCACCCGGTGGTCAACCACCCTCGGTCCGTGGACGACAGAAGCAGCCGCCGGTGCCGTACCCCGATGACCGGGGCACAAGCCGCCGAAGGTGCCGCCGCGCGGACGACGCGACAAAGGGCCGCACCCCCGTCGCCGGGAATGCGGCCCTTGAGCGCCGGGCGCCGAACGCCGGGCCCTCGGCGCCGAGCGCCGGAGGGACCGTCGCTTGCTCCGGTCCGGCCGGCGGCTACTTGCGGATCAGGCTGCGCAGCACGTACTGAGACATGCTTCGATTGCCGTTCTTGACCCTATTCACCGCCGCCGTTTGACCTCACTCTCGACCAACCACACAAAACGCCTGGTCAGAGACGTGCCGAGGGATACAAATAGGCACTAACTCGCAGTTGGTGAAGCACCTCAGTTCACATGCTTTGGTTGCGGTACTTGAGATCGCCACCTCCCCTGAAATCCGACGTTGCGATCGACCCGGGGTCCGAGCCGAGCTTCCGCGCTTGGCACCGGCTTCGTCGGTCATGGGTGGGCATGGCAACGCTGCTGGGGGCAGGCGAAGACCAGTCGTCCTGAGCGAAACCGACGCGTTCGGCTGACGAGTCGAGAGCGGCTCGTACTTGAGGAAGGAGGCTGTCGGTGTGAGGTCTCAGGAGATGCTTAACCGTTTGTGCTCTGGACATGGTTGACACGTTCGGCTGAACGTCCGCTATCCCCCAACTGCCGGTGCGGCAGGGGTGCTTCCGTCGGAGTCGTGGATATACAGCAGTTGGCCGAGTACCGCTACCGGGCTGTCCGCGAAGTGCTCGGCGGGTCTCCGATCGGTGAGGTCGCGGCCCGGTACGGCACCTCGCGCCAGACCCTGCAAAGCTGGCGGCGGCGGTTCGAGCAGGAGGACATGCCCGGTCTGCTGTATCGCTCCCGCCGGCCGCGGAACAGTCCCACGCGCCTGTCCGCCGAGGTTGAGGGCCGAGATCTGCGAGCTGCGCCGCCGACATCCCCGGTGGGGTGCCCGCCGGATCTCCCACGAGCTGCCCGGCCGCGGGCTGGAGTCGGCGCCGTCGCGGGCCACGGTCGGGGCCCCCATCTGGAGCAGATCCACAGGGTTGTTCGGCACCAGCCACTGAGCCGCCCTACTCGGGGGAACGAAGGCCGACCGGTTGCGTGACGCGCCGCAGCGCATGCCACCATTGCGCCGCACCCTGGGGAGTGGGATGACGATATCCACTGTCACCCCACAAGGCCGGGGCCGGGGGTGGAGGGCACGGTTGGGCGAATTCCGGTCAGGATCAGCCCTGCCCGGTGGCGCGTAGTGCGACCGCGATGTGGCTGTGTCCGGGGATGGGCGACCCGCTGATCGCGGACAGCACCCTGGCACCCACCCGCGACCACAGCGCACTTTTCGGCCGCTGCCGCTGCCACTGCGCGCCGGGACGGTGTTCCCCAAACACAGCAACGTTTAAGCGGTTCTTCAGCGGGTACTGAGAGCCTTCTTCAGGCCGTCAGGCGGCCCTGGCTCGGTGGTTTCGCCTGTCGGCGCCGGACGGCTGCCCGGCCTTTCTGCCGCAGGGTCGTCTCCACCGCCTGAAGGAGCACACATTGGACGCGTCAGTTTCGGCCTCTCGCCGCACCCTGCTCAGACTCGGGGCCGTGGGCGCCGTGGGCGGTGCACTAGCCGCCGCCCCCCTGCCGGCGTTCGCGGCGTCCAGGTCCGGGGGCTGCCCGCTGCCGCGCACTCTCTCCGTCACCGCCCCGGGCGTGTACCCGGAGGGCGTCGCCTGGGATCCGCGGAGGAAGGCGTTCCTCGTCGGGTCGAGCGCGCAGGGCACGATCTCGGTGGTCAGGGCGGACGGTTCGGTGACTTTGCTGGTCGCCCCTTTCGCCCAAGTCTCGGTGCTCGGCATCACGGTGGACGCTGCCCGTAACCGGGTGCTGGCCGCCTACACCGACTACTTCTTCCGGCTGCTCGGCATGGTGGACCCCTCGCAGCCCCCGGTGTCCGGGGTCGGCTCCTTCGACCTGACCACCGGTGCCGTACAGCACCTGGTCGACCTGTCCGCCGGTCAGCCCGAGCCGCGCGCCAACGACGTCACCGTCGACGACAACGGCACCATCTACGTCACCGACACCGGGGTCGACACGGTCAGCGTGGTGAGCCGCGACGGCCAGGTGATCCAGGTGATCCAGGACGACCGCTTCGTCACCTCCGACACGGGACCGAACGGGATCGTCGCCCACCCCGCGGGCTTCCTCCTCATGGGCAAGTACGACGGCGGCCGGCTCTTCCGCATCGACCGTCCCCGGTCGGCGCGGCCGGTGGTCAGCGAGGTCCGGCTCGACCGCGCGCCGCTCTCCATCGACGGTCTCGCGCTGCGCAAGGACGGCTCGCTGGTCGCCGCGGCCAACGACCTGTCGCTGTCCGGTGGACGCACAGGCAGGGACGCGGTCGTGGTGCTGCGGTCCACCGACAACTGGCGTACCGCGCGCACGGTGCAGGACCAGACCTGGCCGATCGAGGACCCCACGACCATCGCCGTGACCCCGTACGGCGACTACGTGGTCAGCGGCGGGCTCCGGGAAATCCTGACCGGCGTCCCCTCCGCCACGCCGGGCCAGTTCCACCTGCGTCGCCGCTGACGGCGCCTCGACCGGAGTCCGCGTGCAAGGCTCTGCACGCGGTGCTCCGTACACACGGCTCTGTATCTACGGCACATACGGCTCTGCCCGCGGCGCTCGCCGCGTACGGCTCCGTACGCACCTCACCAGCTCAGACCCCCCGGGAGCCCCACCCATGTCACCCGTAGCCCACGACACCCCGCCGCCCGAAACGGCCCCGCCCCGCGGCCTGTTCAGCGCCCTCGCCCGGCTGACCGGCGCCCGGGCCCGGCTGCTGCTCGTCCTCACCGTGATCCTGCTGGCCGGGGCCGTCGTCCTGGGCAGCGGGGTGGCCGACCGACTGCGCAGCGGGGGCAGCGGCGGCGTCGTCGACCCCGCCTCAGAGTCCTCGTACGCCGCGGACATCCTGGAGCGGGAGTTCCCCGGCGCCCGCCCCAACCTCGTCCTGCTGGCGCGGGCCGGCAGCGGGGTCGACGAGGCCGACGTGGCACGTCAGGGACGGGAACTCGCCGCCCGCCTCGCCGACGAGAAGGGCGTCACCGGGGTCACCTCCTACTGGGACACCGGGGCACAGGCGTTGCGTTCCAAGGACGGCCGTGAGGCCCTCGTGGTGGCCCGGCTCACCGGGGACGAACTGGATGCCGAGCGCACGCTGAAGGAGCGGATCACCGGGCACTTCGACGGACGGCAGGGCGACCTCACCGTCCGGATCGGGGGCAGCATCGCCGTCCAGCACGAGCAGCAGACGCTCATCAGCGAGGACCTGCTGCGCGCCGAGGCCATCGCGCTGCCGATCACGCTGATCGTCCTCATGATCGTGTTCGGCAGCGCCGTCGCCGCCACGCTCCCGCTGGGCATCGGCATCATCGCGATCCTCGGCACCAACGCGGTGCTGCGCGTCCTGACGTCCTTCACCGACGTCTCCGTCTTCGCCACCAACCTCACCACCGCACTGGGCCTCGGCCTCGCCATCGACTACGCGCTGCTGATCGTGCGCCGCTACCGGGAGGAACTCGCGAACGGTCGGGACATGCCCGGCGCGCTCGCTGTCACCCTCAACACCGCAGGGCGGACTGTGCTGTTCTCGGCCGCCACGGTCGCCGTCTCGCTCGCCGCGATGCTGGTCTTCCCACTGTACTTCCTGCGCTCCCTCGCGTACGCGGGGATCAGCGTGGTGGTCCTGGCGGCCGTGGCGGCCCTGGTCGTGCTGCCCGCGCTGCTCGCCGTCCTGGGCCGCCGTATCGACGCGCTGGACATCCGCAAGCTGTTCCGGCGCCGCTCCCGCGAGCAGCGGCAGCCGACCGAGGCCGGGGCGGGCTGGGCCCGGCTGGCGGGGTGGGTGACGCGGCGCGCGCCCCTGGTGGCCACCGGCACCCTCGCCGTCCTGCTGCTGCTCGGCGCGCCCTTCCTGAACGTCGACTTCGGCACCGCCGACTACCGGCAGCTCCCCATGTCGGCCGATTCGCGAGTGGTGCAGCAGCACATCAATGACGGCTTTCAGGGCAACCCCACCGGAGTGATCGAGGTCGTCACCGAGCAGGCGGCCCCCGCTGAACTCGGCACCTACGCCGAGCGGTTGTCCCGGCTCCCCGGGGTACTGCGGGTGGACGCCCCGACGGGCCGTTACGCCGAGGGCAGAGCCGCCGGGATCGCGGAGCCCGGCCGCACATCCGGCGCCGTCTCGTACCTCACGGTGGTGTCCGGTGTGGAGGCCGTCTCCGACGAGGGCAAGGACCTGGTACGGGACGTACGGGCGGTGGACGCGGCGTTCCCCACCTACACCTCCGGTACGACCGCGGCCATGATCGACAGCCAGGCGGCCATCGGACGAGGCCTGCCGTGGGCCCTCGGCATCATCGTGCTCGCCACGCTGGTGCTGGTGTTCCTGCTCACTGGCAGCGTGCTGGTGCCCATCCAGGCGGTGCTGCTCAACGCGCTCAGCCTGACCGCGATGCTGGGGGCCGTGGTGTGGGTCTTCCAGGACGGGAACCTGTCGGGGCTGCTGGGCTTCACCTCAACCGGGAGCATCGAGACGGCGCTGCCTGTGCTGATGTTCTGCCTCGCCTTCGGGCTCTCCATGGACTACGGGGTCTTCCTGCTCTCCCGGATCAAGGAGGAACAGGAGCGCGTGCTCGACCACAAGGCCGCCGTGGTGGAGGGCATTCGCAGCACCGGGGGCGTCATCACCGCCGCCGCTCTTGTCCTCTCCGTCGTGATGGTGGCCATCGGCACGTCCCGGATCACCAACACGAAGATGCTCGGACTGGGGGTCGCCCTGGCGATCCTCATGGACGCGATGGTGATCCGCACACTGCTCGTGCCCGCGGTGCTGGCGCTCACCGGCCGGGCGACCTGGTGGGCACCCGGGCCGCTGCGCCGACTGCACGCGCGGTTCGGCATCAGCGAGAGCGGCTCGGAACGTCCCGTGCCCGCGGTCGGCGCGGTGGGCGGGAAGTCAGCCGACTGACGGCTGCGGCGAGGCGAGTTCGGAATGCGGGAGGACCCCCACAGGTCCTCCCGCACTTGCTTTGGCGGGGTGCACGCGTCCTGGCGGGGCGCAGCGGCTTTGGCACGGCGCAAGTCCTCGTTGTTAGCGTCCGGAGCGCCGCGTCAGGCGGACGCCGGAGCAACCCGGAGCACCCCTGAGCAAGGGGGGTCCGATGACAGCCACTCAACCGTTCGGGCCACGGTCGCGGTCGGTACGCCGCGTCGTGTTGAAAGAAGGGAACGACATGGCCTTCGACACGATCGTCGTCGACTACGGGGGCGTGCTGACGAACCCGCTCGTGGAGACCTTCGTCGCTTTCGCCGAACTGGCCGGGATCGACGCGGGCGACCTCGGCCAGGCGCTCCTGGCGTCGACCGAACGCCACGGGGAGATGCCGATGGCGGCACTGGAGACCGGCGCGATCACGGAGCGCCAGATGGTGGACCGGATCCTGGCCGAACTCCCCGAGGACGCGGGCCGCATCCTGGCGGACGGGCGGAGCTTCGGCGAGCTGTGGTTCCGTGGCCGGCGCCCCAATGAGCCGTTCCTGGAGTTCCTGCGCGGCCTGCGCGGCGACGGTTACCGGCTCGCCCTGCTCACCAACAACGTCCGCGAGTGGGAACCGCTGTGGCGCGCCCAGCTCCCCGTCGACGAACTCTTCGACGTCGTCGTGGACTCGCACCGGGAAGGCGTACGCAAGCCCGACCCGGCCATCTACCGGATCCTGCTCGAACGGCTCGGCACCACCCCGCAGCGCTGCTTGTTCGTCGACGACACGGAGGAGAACTGCGTGGCCGCGACGGAACTCGGCATCCGCTCGGTGCGGTTCGCCGACACCGACGGCGCCGTCCGCGAGATCTCCGCGTTGCTCGACCGCCCCCTGGCCATGGCCGCCGACGCCGCGCGAGGTGAGCTGAGATGACCGTTCCGGTTCTGGTCGTCGGCGCCGGGCCCACCGGGCTCACCGCCGCCGCCGTGTTGCGGGACCTCGGCGTGCCCTGCCGCGTCGTCGACCGACGTCCGGGTCCCGGCATCGCTCCCAAGGGGCTGGTGCTGTGGAGCGGCGCCCTGGAGTGCCTGCACCGCCTCGGCGTCGCCGAGAAGATCGCCGAGACGGCGCTGCCACTGACCGGGGCGTCGTACTGGTCAAACGGCCGGCGCCTCGCCGGGGCGCGTTTCGGCGGGCTGACGGGCACCGCCTTCCCCGGCCCCCTCTGCGTACCGCAGCCGGTGACCGAGCGGGCGCTGCACGCCCGGCTGACGGAACTCGGCGGCACCGTCGAGTGGGAGACCGAGGTCACGGCGGTCACCGTGAACCGTGGCGGACCCGCGGAATCAGCGACAGTGACGCTGCGCTCGGCCCGCGGCGAGGAGACCCTCACGGTGGCCTGGCTGATCGCCGCCGACGGCGCCCGCAGCATGGTACGTGACAGCGTCGGCATCCCCTTCGAGGGCCACACCTTCGACCGTATGTTCCTGATCGGGGACGGCCTGCTGGAGGGCGTGCCCGCCGAGGCCGAGGTGCAGCACCACGTCGCACCGGACGGCGTACTGGTCATCGTCCCCCAGCCCGACGGCCACCGCGTCTTCTTCGACATGGAGCCGGACGGGCAGACCGAACCGCCCTCCGAGGAGTTGCTGCAGCGGCTCCTCGACGAACGCGGCCCGGGTGGGCTGCGCCTGCACGGCACCTGGTGGGCCAGCCGTTTTTTTGTGCACGCCAAGGTCGCCCCCCGGTTCCGGGAGGGCCCCGTGCTGCTGGCGGGCGACGCGGTGCACGCCCACACCACCGCCGGCGGCCAGGGACTCAACACGGGTGTCCAGGACGGCTACGACGTGGGCTGGAAACTCGCGAGCGTCGTACGCGGCACTGATCCGGCGCTACTCGACAGCTTCGAGGCGGAACGCCGCCCGGCGTCCGTCAGGGCGGTCGCGAACGGTGATCAGCAGACCCGGATGTGGCTGCTGCGCAATCCGGCGGCGCGGCTCCTGCGGAACACGATGCTGCGGCTGCTGTCCGCCACCGGCCTGCTGGAGAAGAAGGCGATCCCCCTGCTCGCCCAGCTCGACCTGGACCACTCCGGGAGCCCGGCGGTGGCGGATCTCGACGGTGCCGCGTCCGTACCGCGCGCACTGCGGCTCGGCCGACGCGCCCCCGACCTGGCGCTCGCCCCGGTGCACGGCACTGAGGCGGAGTCGCTCCACGCCCACCTGTCGGCCGGCCGGCACACCGTGCTGGTTCACGGCGACCTGGCCGCCGGGGAACTCGCCGCACGAGCTGCGGCGATCGTGAGGGAGCGGGGTGCCCGGGACATCGTGCGGGTGCTGTGGATCCAGCCTGCCGACGCGGCTCCTGTCGATCTCCCGCCCCACGGCGCCGGGTTCGCCGTGGGGCGGGAGACGGGCGACACGCTGGGTGGAGCCGGTACCCCGTGGTGCGCGTACCTGCGGCCCGACGGGGTCGTCGCGGCGCGCTCGGGCGCGGCCGACCTCGATGCGCTCCTCTCCAGGCTCCCGTCCCGGCCGCCTCGCATCACCCCGGTACCCGCCGTAGGGCCTTGACGAGGTTCAGCACACCGCTCGTGCTATCTCCCCGGAAGGATCGACCCCGACCCATGACCATCCCCATGTCCGCGTCCCCGTCCCTTTCCACGCATGCGCCCACGCCGATCCCGGTGCCCGTACCCGCCTCCACCCCCGCGTCCGGGACGGCCCCCGTGCCACCCGGGAACGACCATGTGGAGCTGAGCTACGACGCGACCGTTCCACGCGCCCTGGTCCACAGAGCCTCGATTGCCGAGGTGTTCGTCACCGACTCGACCGAGACGGGCGAGGGCACCTTCGTCGTCGCCGCGCAGCTCCCGCGCGCCCATATGATCGGGGAGAGCTTCCCGCTGTACGACTTCAGCCTGATGGTCGAGGTGGTGCGTCAGGCCGGGGTCCTGATCGCCCACCGCCACCTGGACGTGAAACTGGGCTCCGCGTTCATCTTCCGGGACCTGACACTCCGTACCACCGCCTTCGAACCACTGCGCATCGGCTCGCGACCCGCCAACGCGCGGATCAACGTGAGCGCGCAGATCCGGCGCAACAAGGCCGGCCGCCTGCAGGGGTTCAGCTTCATCGGGGACATCGAGGTCGACGGACGGTTCGCGATGCGGGGAGAGGGCAGGCTGCTGATCCTGTCCAAGGCCGCCTACCAGGCCATGCGCAGCAGACGGCTGTCGCCCGACCATGCCAGCTTCCTGCTGCCGCGGTTCACGGCGGCCGAGCCCTCCCACGTGGGACGGCGAGACTCCCGGAACGTGTTCGTCACCGAGCCCGTCGCCGACGCGGGACGGTTCGGCTGCCAGTTGGTGGTGGACACCAGCCACCCGCACGTCTTCGACCATCCGCTGGACCATGTGCCGGGCCATCTACAGATGGAGGCCGCGCGTCAGCTGGCCGTCGCCGCCGTCGCCCGACTGCACGCCCTGGACCCCTACAGCCTGTCGGTCGCCTCCATCACCTCCGACTTCGCCGACTACGCGGAGCTCGACCGCATCACCAGGTTGCGAGCGGCCGTCGGCGGATTCCGCTGGGACGAAGACCTGTGCACCTTCACCACTCCCGTCGTGGTGGAGGCCGTGCAGGAGGACACCATCACCACGGCCATGCGGCTTGAGGTGGCACAGTGGGTCTGAATTACTCGGACGCCGGAAACTCGGGTGAGTGTCCGGGGCGGTTCTGGCCTGCGGCGATGCTGTCCGGCCGGTGTCTCGGGGTCGGGTAGATCGATCTTGTGCCCGTGATGTCGCGTTGTCTCTGTCCGAGGGCGGTGCTGGTCAGGGGTGCGCGTCGGCCGGCGGGACCGCGCGTTCCTCCTCCCGGTGCTCGGCGGGGGCAGGCGGGCTGGCCAGGTGGGGCAGGGCGAGGACGCGGGCGGAGGCCCGCGCGATCGTGCCGCCCACGGCCAGGTGGCAGGGAGCTTGAGCTTGACTCTGGCGGGGATCTTGGTTGCGCCGTGAGTCGCGGTGGTTCGAGTGGAGGTGGAAGACCATCACCTTTGGCCTGTCGGAGCAGGTCAGCGTAGCTGAGGGCAGCCTGATCCGGGTGGTGCCGGGGAGGGCGGGAGCGGCCCTGACAAAGCCGGAACGTACCAGCACTGCCAGATGGTGCGGGTCCGGCGAGCGAGACGAAGAGGAGTACGCGAGGAACCGGCGTTACTACGTCCTTCAATCCCGACACCGGCTCGAACCTGGCGGATCTGGGCCGGGCGGTTGCAAGTTCCAGCGTCCCGCGGCTGGTCGGGTTGTGACCGGTTGGGGTGCATAGCAGAGCAGGCACGGGCTTCGTGATCATTGTGGTGTCCAAGCCAGATGATCATGGCCCGGGCCTGCTGCTGCATCCTCTCCCCTCCCTGCCGTGCTGGTGAAACTGGGGCCGCTGAACACCGGCCGGATCGCCGACCTGCGCCCCGACTTCGACTCGGTGCCCGACCCGTGCTCCCGGCGGGGCCGGTGGTACTCACTCACAGCGATCCTGCTGGTGTGTGCCTGCGCGGTCGTCTCGGGAGCAAGGAGCATCGATGAACTCGCCGAGTGGGGTCAGCGTGCTTCGAACGCACTCCTGACCGTGATCGGGATCCGCCGCCATCTGCTCGGAGGGCGGCGGACTCCGGCGCCGGCCACGATCGGCCGTGTGCTGGGGGCTGTTGACGGTGACGCCCTGGACCGGGCGGTCGGCGCCTACCTGGCCGACGGCACCGCGCCGCCACCGAACCCGCCCAGGCACCGTCGCCCTCCGCGTCCGGGCGGTCGCGCGCGATCGCTGTCGACGGCAAAGCACTCAAGGGATCAGCCCGTCTTACCGCGACGCGCCGGCACCTGCTCTCCGCGGTCACGCACGGCACCGTCGTGACCCTCGCCCAGGTGGAGGTCGGCGCGAAGACGAACGAAACCGCACACTTCCGGCCGCTGCTGGCATCGCTGGACCTGACCGGCACCGTCGTCACCTTCGACGCCCTGCACTCGGTGAAAGCGAACATCTCCTGGCTGGTCGAGACCAAGAAGGCCCACTACATCGCCGTGATCAAGACCAGCCGGCCCACCGCCCACGCCCAACTCGCCGCCCTGCCGTGGCAGTCCATCGCAGTCCAGCACACCGCCTCCGGAACCGGACACGGACGCCGCGAGTCCCGCTCGGTCAAGACGTGTGGGATCGCCGGCGAACTCGGCGGAATCACCTTTCCCCATGCCCGCCCGGCCACCATCCACCGCCGCCGCAAGCAGACCGGCAAGCGCGAGACCCGGGAGAGTGTCTACGCCGTCACCAGCCTCGACGCCCACCAAGCCGGGCCCGCCGACCTGGCCGCCGCGATCCGCGGGCCCTGGGGAGTGGAGAACTCCTCGCACCACATCAGGGACGTCACCTTCGCCGAGGACACCTCCACCGTCCACGCCGGGACCGCACCACGGGCCATGGCGACCCTCCGCAACCTCGCCATCGACGTGCTGAAAACCCCCGGAGCCGACAACATCGCCAAGACCACCCGGGCGATCCGCGACGAGCCCCAACGCGCACTCCCCATCCTGGGCATCACCAACTATCCGGACAGCTACGGAACTTGATCAAGCCCTGTCGGCCACCCCGGACGAATTCGCCGCCCTGGTCGCCGACTACCTCCACCAGGCCTTCACCAAGGAGGGTTCCCCATGCCACAGCGGCAGTCCGGGCTGCGCGGCAACAACCGAGACGGTTGACCGTTCACCTATTTACGTGGCTCGCGGAGGGGACGGTGTCCTGGGGCCTCAGCCACAGCCCATGGGGACGATCGTCCGGCTCAAGCCCCATGGAGCCTTCCCCCGAGAGGTGACCGCCCTCCGCACGCCACCCCCTTACGGCCCCGGCTGGTCTCCCCCGCTACGCACCGCCCCGCGCCGGAGTCGGCTGGGGCGATGCCGCCGTCCACGGACGAACACGCGGGACGACCAGGGGAACGGTCTCGATGTCACCGACCGGCGGCGCCGCCCTCACGGCACGCCGTCGGCCCAGGTCCACAGGGCGAACAGGTCGAACAGGTGGCGGTCCGACAGGTACGTGGCCTGACTGTCCGACCGCGCCTTGGGGAGTTTCCGCCTGGTTCCCATGGCGTCAGCGGGTGCCCACGTCGTCGCCCTCGCGGGTGGGCCGACCCTCGGCACCGGCCCGGGGGGCCGCCTTGTCCGCGGTCGGGCCGCCGTTCCGCGCGGGCTCCGCCTCGCCCCCGACGGGCGCGGGCTCCCCGACCGAGCGCAGGGCGAGCAGCAGTACGGCCGCGCCCAAGAGCGCGACGAACATGATCCAGACCGCGCCGACATGCATGGCGTGCACGAACGCGTCGTCGGCGGCGCGCCCGAGCGCGGGCAGGTGGGTCGTGGTGGCGGCGTGCCGCGCCAGTTCGGCGGAGACCAGCGCCTGCTCCCGCACTGGTCCGGGAACACCGTCCAGCGAGGGTTCGATCGCGCGCCGGTACACGATCGACATGATCGTGCCGCCAACGGCGACACCGATCACACTGCCGGTCTGGCGCGCGGTGTTGGTGACGGCCGAGCCGGCACCGGCCCGCTCCAGCGGCAGCGTGCTGATCAGCGCCGCGGTCACGGGGCCGAGCACCATGCCGACGGACAGGCCCTGGACCAGCAGCACGATCTCGATCCAGACGAGGGGCGTGCCCAGTCCGAAGAGCCCGTACGCGCCGATGGTCAGCGCCGCGACGATCAGCGCCGGCACGGCGACGGGGCGCAGCGACCAGCGGTGTACCAGGCGGGCGCCGACGGGTGCGCCGACAATCGCGCCGAGCGCGGTCGGGAGGCTGGCCAGGCCTGCCTCGATCGGCGAGTAGCCGCGCGCGCCCTGCAGGTAGAAGGCGTTGTAGAAGGTGACCGCGGAAACGGCGAAGAGGAGCAGTCCGATCGCCACGTTGCCACCGCCGAACGCGCGCTGGGCGAGCAGCCGGGGATCGAAGCTCGGCATCTTGCTGCGCAGTTCGACGCGGACGAACACGGCCAGCAGGATCAGTCCGACGGCGATCGGCGCCCAGACGTCCGTTTGGCCCCAGGCCGCCACCTGGCCCGCGCGGATCAGTCCGTAGGCGAGCGCCGCGAGGCCGGTGATCGACAGCAGCATCCCGGCCGGGTCCAGCGGCCGCACCACGGAACTGCGGAAGTCCGGGACCAGCAGGACGATGCCGATCAGCGCCAGCACCACAACCGGGACATTGACCAGGAAGACCGAGCCCCACCAGAAGGAGTCGAGAAGTACCCCGGCAAGCACCGGGCCCGCGGCCAGGCCGACACCGGCGGAAATCGAGGAGATGGCGACCGCGGTCGACCGCGCCGGGCCGGTGAACGTCCACATGAGGATGGCCAGGTTGGCAGGCATGATCAGCGCGCTGCCGACGCCCATCACGGCCCTCGCGGCGATCAACTGGCCTGCGTCGCCCGAGTACGCCGCCCACACCGAGGATCCGGCGAAGACCACCAGGCCCGTCGCGAGCACGGCCCGGTGGCCGAAGCGATCGCCCAGCGCGCCTGCGGTGAACATCAAGGTGGCGAAGGCCAGCGTGTACGAGCCGGTGGCCCATTGGAGCTCTGCCGGGCTGGCATTCAGTCCACGGACCGGGTCCGCGAGGGTCTCCAAGGTCGTACTCAGGACGGTGTTGTCCAGCCATATCAGCAGTGAACACACCATGAGAACAACAAGAATCGACTGCTGTCTGAACTTAGGCAACGCAGACGTAGTCATGAATTACCTTCGGATGCGATCGGAAAATCCTGACGAGCGGACCGTAGGCAACCATCAGGCAGGTGTCAATTCCTTGGCCCCCTGCGCACAGTTGGCGATTTTCATGCGGTGTCGAGGGCATGCCGCCAAGCCCCCTGTCAATTCTGATACTGCTTGTTCGACCTCGCTCAAATTCCGTGCCCGGCACCTGAAACGGGGCAGGGGCGGACGCCGTCGGCCGTCTCCCTGCCCACGTCCCGCGCGGTGCGCGCGCACCGGCGGGAGGCGGCCGCTCCTGGCAGCCCGGCTGCCCGCCGACGCCCGGACCGAGGCCCCCCGGAAGCGGCAGGGTACCCAGACGGCTACACCGAGCGGGCGGCTCTTTCGACCTGCCGGTTCAGTAGGCCGAACGTTCTTTCCTGCGTATCTTCCGAATGGGAGGATCGGAATTCACCCGGGTCAGCGGATCGAAAGTCACTGGGGCGTGCGTGGAAAGGCGGGGGGATGACCCTGCTGAGCCAATGGTGGAGCGAGAGCGGCAGTTATGTCTCGGATGTTCTCTCGGTGTTCTCTCGGTGTTCCCAGTAGTCGGTGATCCAGTGGTCGAGACCGCGTCCCTCCACGAAGCAGCTGGCGAAACCGCATCGGGCACGAGCGGCTGTGCCCCGTGTCCGTAAGAAGGCGCAGGCCATGGTTGAAGGCGGTGGCCGCAAGGGTGAGCCAGACGGCGTTCGCGGTGAACTCGCCCGACGGCAGGTGGGCGAGTCTTCCAGGTCGGCGAAGACCTGCTCGACCTGGGCGTGTTCACGGTGTATCGGCTCGGCCTGGGCCAGGACGATGGGGCTGTGAGCGACGGCGACGACACGCAGCTGCAGCACATCGCCTAGCGGCGCTCGTTCGCCACACGCTCGCAAGGACAGAAGAACCCCGCACCTGGTACCAGGTGCGGGGTTCTTCGTCGTCGTAGGATGCGCAGCTCCGCTCCGGGAACAGATCGCGTGCGATCATGCTCGCAGGCGCGTCTTCCGCCCCGTCGTGCGCGAGCGCCCTGCCCCCGCGCACGAGATGCAGGGGCAGGGCGCTCGTTCACGTCAGGTCAAGAACCGACAAGTTGGCGAAGCACGTACTGCATGATGCCGCCGTTGCGGTAGTAGTCGGCCTCGCCGGGGGTGTCGATGCGGACGACCGCGTCGAACTCGACGCCCGTGTCGGTGGTGACCTTGACCGTGCGCGGCGTGCTGCCGTCGTTCAGCTCGGTCACGCCCGAGATGGCGAAGGTCTCCTCGCCGGTCAGGCCGAAGGACGCGGCGGACGTGCCCTCCGGGAACTGGAGCGGCAGCACGCCCATGCCGATGAGGTTGGAGCGGTGGATGCGCTCGTAGGACTCGGCGATGACGGCCTTGACGCCCAGCAGGGCCGTGCCCTTGGCCGCCCAGTCGCGGGACGAGCCGGAGCCGTACTCCTTGCCGGCCAGGACGACCAGCGGGATGCCGGCGGCCTGGTAGTTCCGCGAGGCGTCGTAGATGAAGGAGACCGGGGCGCCCCCTTCGCCTTCGGCGGCCCGGGTGAAGTCGCGGGTGTACCCGCCCTCGGTGCCCGGCGCGATCTGGTTGCGCAGTCGGATGTTGGCGAACGTACCGCGGATCATGACCTCGTGGTTGCCGCGGCGGGAGCCGTAGCTGTTGAAGTCACGGCGCTCCACACCGTGCTCGGTGAGGTACTGGCCGGCCGGGGTGTCGGCCTTGATGGCACCGGCCGGGGAGATGTGGTCGGTGGTGACCGAGTCGCCCAGCTTGGCCAGGACGCGGGCACCGGCGATGTCCTCGACCGGGGTCGGCTCCATGCCCATGCCCTCGAAGTACGGGGGCTTGCGGACGTACGTCGACTCGGCGTCCCACTCGAAGGTGTTGCCGGTCGGGATCGGCAGCGCCTGCCACTGGGCGTCGCCGGCGAAGACGTCCTCGTACGACTTGGCGAACATGTCCTCGCCGATGGCGTTGGCGACGACGTCGTTGACCTCGGCCTCGCTCGGCCAGATGTCCTTCAGGTGGACCGGGTTGCCGTCCTGGTCGGTGCCCAGGGCGTCGCGCGTGATGTCCACCTTCATGGAGCCCGCGATGGCGTACGCGACGACCAGCGGCGGGGAGGCCAGGTAGTTCATCTTGACGTCGGGGTTGATCCGGCCCTCGAAGTTACGGTTGCCGGACAGGACCGAGGTGACCGCGAGGTCGTGGTCGTTGACGGCCTTGGAGACCTCCTCCGGCAGCGGGCCGGAGTTGCCGATGCAGGTGGTGCAGCCGTAGCCGACGAGGTTGAAGCCGACCTTGTCCAGGTACGGGGTGAGGCCCGCCTTGTCGAAGTAGTCGGTGACGACCTTGGAGCCCGGGGCGAGGGTGGTCTTGACCCACGGCTTGCGGGTCAGGCCCTTCTCCACCGCCTTCTTGGCCACCAGGGCGGCGGCGACCATGACGTACGGGTTGGAGGTGTTGGTGCAGGAGGTGATGGCCGCGACCGTGACCGCACCGTGGTCGAGGGTGTAGGTGCTGCCGTCGGGGGCGGTGACCTGGACCGGGTTGGACGGGGCGCCGTTGGGGGCGACGGCCGGGGAGTCGGAGGCCGGGAAGGACTCCTTGCCCGCCTCGTCCACCACGTCCACGTAGTTGAGGACGTCCGACTTGAACTGCTGGGCGGCGTCGGCGAGGACGATACGGTCCTGCGGGCGCTTCGGGCCGGCGATCGACGGAACGACCGTCGACAGGTCCAGCTCCAGCTTCTCGGAGAAGTCGGGCTCGGCCTTCGGGTCCAGCCAGAGGCCCTGCTCCTTGGCGTACGCCTCGACGAGCGCGACCTGCTGCTGGCTGCGACCGGTCAGGCGCAGGTAGTTGAGGGTCTCGTCGTCGATCGGGAAGATCGCGGCAGTGGAGCCGAACTCCGGCGACATGTTGCCGATGGTGGCGCGGTTGGCGAGCGAGGTGGCGGCCACGCCCTCGCCGTAGAACTCGACGAACTTGCCGACGACGCCGTGCCGCCGCAGCATCTCGGTGATGGTCAGCACCAGGTCGGTGGCGGTGGTGCCGGGCCGCAGCTCACCGGTCAGCTTGAAGCCGACGACGCGCGGGATGAGCATGGAGACCGGCTGGCCGAGCATGGCGGCCTCGGCCTCGATGCCGCCGACGCCCCAGCCGAGCACGCCGAGGCCGTTGACCATCGTGGTGTGCGAGTCGGTGCCGACCAGGGTGTCCGGGTAGGCCCTGCCGTCGCGCACCATCACCACACGGGCCAGGTGCTCGATGTTCACCTGGTGGACGATGCCGGTGCCGGGCGGGACGACCTTGAACTCGTCGAACGCGGTCTGGCCCCAGCGCAGGAACTGGTAGCGCTCCTTGTTGCGGCCGTACTCCAGATCGACGTTCACCTTGAAGGCGTCCGTGGTGCCGAACTTGTCGGCGATGACGGAGTGGTCGATGACCAGTTCGGCCGGGGCCAGCGGGTTGATCTTGGCGGGGTCGCCGCCCAGTTCCTTCACGGCCTCGCGCATGGTGGCGAGGTCCACGACGCACGGGACGCCGGTGAAGTCCTGCATGATCACGCGGGCCGGGGTGAACTGGATCTCCTGCGACGGCTGGGCCTGGGAGTCCCAGGTGCCGAGGGCACGGATGTGGTCGGCGGTGATGTTCGCGCCGTCCTCGGTGCGGAGCAGGTTCTCCAGCAGGACCTTGAGGCTGTAGGGCAGGCGGGCCGAGCCCTCCACCTTGTCCAGCCGGAAGATCTCGTACGACTCGTCGCCCACCTGCAGCGTGCTGCGGGCGTCGAAGCTGTTCGCCGACACGACAGTCTCCTTCATTGATGTGCGCGTACCACCACGATCCTGCCGCCACGACAACTGGACCAGTCCACTAAGGCAAGCCTTAGTTAGGTGGCCCTTACCGGGTGGCGGCTGTGGTGCCCTTGGTGAGATATCTCGATGTCGAGATAACTCTAGTACATGGGGCCGCGATGGTCATGCCCGGATCGGATCCATCCGCCCGCGTCCGACGACACGACCGAGCGACGGCGACCCCACGCGCGAGCACAACCCCGACCGCGATCCGGACCGCGACACCGACCGTGAGCACGACCCCGACCGCGATCCGGACCGCGACACCGACCGTGAGCACGACCCCGCCCACGATCCCGACCGCGCTGCCGACCATGAGCGCAACCCCGAGCGCGACGCACCGAGACCGAGCCGCCGTTCGAGTCCGACACGAAGTCATGAAATAACAGGACATCTAACAATTCATCACCTCCGCCCGGCTACCCTGATCCCGCCACATCCGCCTTGCCGCCAGGGGACACTGACGTCCCATCACCTGCATGGACCCCATAGCGGGTCCATCTCATATCTGAGATAACCTCAACCTCATGGCAGACGACTACCTCGTACGCATCGGCAAGCTCATCCGTGACGCCCGGCAACACCGCGGCTGGACACAGGCACAGCTCGCGGAGGCACTCGGCACCAGCCAGAGCGCCGTCAACCGGATCGAACGCGGGAACCAGAACATCAGCCTTGAGATGATCGCCCGAATCGGCGAGGCCCTGGACAGCGAGATCGTGTCGCTGGGCTACGCGGGCCCCATGCATCTTCGGGTGGTCGGAGGCCGTCGCCTGTCCGGCGCCATCGACGTGAAGACCAGCAAGAACGCCTGTGTGGCCCTGCTGTGCGCCACGCTGCTGAACAAGGGGCGCACGGTGCTGCGCCGGGTCGCCCGCATCGAAGAGGTGTACCGCCTGCTGGAGGTGCTCAACTCCATCGGCGTCCGCACCCGCTGGATCAACGACGGGGTCGACCTGGAGATCGTGCCGCCGGCCGAGCTGGAGCTGGCGGCCATCGACGCGGAGGCCGCCGTCCGCACACGCTCCATCATCATGTTCCTCGGCCCGCTGCTGCACCGCATGGACGCCTTCAAACTGCCGTACGCGGGCGGCTGCGACCTCGGCACCCGCACCATCGAACCGCACATGATCGCGCTGCGCCGGTTCGGTCTGGAGGTCGCCGCCACCGAGGGGCAGTACCACGCCACGGTGGACCGGTCCGTGCGCCCCGCGCGCCCGATCGTGCTGACCGAACGCGGCGACACGGTCACCGAGAACGCGCTGCTCGCCGCCGCGCGCTACGACGGCGTCACCATGATCCGCAACGCCTCCTCCAACTACATGGTCCAGGACCTGTGCTTCTTCCTGGAGGCACTGGGCGTGCGGGTCGAGGGCATCGGCACCACCACGCTCACCGTGCACGGCGTGCCCACCATCGACGTCGACGTCGACTACTCGCCCTCCGAGGACCCGGTCGAGGCGATGAGTCTGCTGGCCGCCGCCGTGGTCACCGAGTCCGAGCTGACCGTGCGCCGGGTGCCGATCGAGTTCCTGGAGATCGAACTCGCGGTCCTGGAGGAGATGGGCCTCGACCACGACCGCACCGCCGAGTACGTCGCCGACAACGGACGTACCCGCCTGGTGGACCTGACCGTGCGGCCCTCCAAGCTGGAAGCGCCGATCGACAAGATCCATCCGATGCCGTTCCCCGGCCTGAACATCGACAACGTGCCCTTCTTCGCGGCCATCGCGGCGGTCGCCCAGGGCAAGTCGCTGATCCACGACTGGGTCTACGACAACCGCGCGATCTACCTGACCGACCTCAACCGCCTGGGCGGCCGACTGCAGTTGCTCGACCCGCACCGCGTCCTGGTCGAGGGCCCCACCCGCTGGCGCGCCGCCGAGATGATGTGCCCGCCCGCCCTGCGCCCCGCCGTGGTCGTCCTGCTGGCGATGATGGCCGCCGACGGCACATCGGTGCTGCGCAACGTGTACGTCATCAACCGCGGCTACGAGGACCTGGCCGAACGCCTCAACTCGATCGGCGCCCAGATCGAGATCTTCCGGGACATCTGAATCGCGCCTTCCAAGGTATGGCCGCATCTTGTCCGACCTGCACCGATGTGGGTCTGGACGGGGTGCGGCGGCATCTCTGGGACTTCAGGCCCGGGGCAGGAAGTGGGAGCACTCCCGCAGGGTGAAGCCTGGGTCGGAGCCCTGGAAGGCTCCCGCACCCGAGCGCCGTGTGTGCGGCCCTCCTCCAGCGGAGCGATCACGCCCGCCGGGGCCAGAGCGGGCTTTGACACGTAACTCCGGCTGCGGCGCGGCACGAGTGCGCCGTCACACCGCGGGCAGTCCGGATCCCGCGCAGCGCACATCCGCCGCCGGGACCGTCCCGTCGACGAGATACGCGGCCACGCTGTCGTCCACGCACGTGTTGCCCCGGCTGGCGAACACCCCGTGCGAGTAGTCGTCGTCGAGGGTGACCAGACGCGATCCGGGCAGCAGGCCGCGCAGTGCGCGGGCGCCCTCGATGGGGGTGACGGGGTCATGGGTGGAGGCGACCAGCAGAACGGGCGGGGCGTCGGGGCTGCCGAGCCGGGTGCGGTGGGCGGGGCGGTGGTGCCAGTAGGCGCAGGCGGAGGCTTCCATGCCGGTCAGCACCGGCTGCGCGTCGAGGCGACGGGTACGGCGGATGTCCCGCACGATCTCGTCGGCGCCCGGTCCGGGGCCGTCGGCGCACTTCACGATGCGGTTGGCGGCTTCGTAATTGCGTGAGTCGGGGCCCGCGAAGGCGGTGGTGGGGCGGAGGGCGTCGGGGCTGCCGTCGTTCAGGTAGGCGCGCAGGCCGTCGGCGAGAGGCGCCCAGCGTTCGGTGCGGCCCAGTGCCCGGTAGACGGCGCGGTCGAACTCCGCCGGGCCGAAGCCGGCCACCGGCCGGGCGGTGAGCCCTTCACGGACGCGGAGGTAGGCCCGGCGTACCGCCTGCGCGCTGCCGCCGAGGGCGAAGCGGTCCGGGTGGGCGGCGGTCCAGGCGAAGAAGGTGTCGCGCCGGCGCAGCAGCGCCAGGCTCTGGATGACGTCGAAGTCGTACCAGTTCCACGGGCCGACGACGCTGTCGAGGACCATGCGGCCGGTGCGGTGCGGGAAGCGTGCCGCGTAGGCCGCGCCGAGATAGGTGCCGTAGGAGACGCCGAGGAAGTTCGTCGCGGGTTCGCCGAGGGCCAGGCGTATCGCGTCCATGTCCCGGACGGTCTGCTCCGTCGACAGGTACGGCAGCACGGCGCCGGCACCCGCCGCGCAGTCGTCGGCCATGGCCCGCAGAGACGCCAGGTAGGTCCGTTCCGCCACCGGTCCCAGGGGCACGGGATCGGCACCGGGGCTGTCGAAGAGGCCGCCCATGGAGCCGCAGTCCGCGGGCGCGCTCTGCCCGACGCCGCGCGGGTCGAAGCCGATGACGTCATAGGCGCGCCGCACGCTCTCGGGGAGCCTGGCGCGCTTCGTGACCGCGTAGGGCAGGCCGGAGCCGCCCGGGCCGCCCGGGTTCACCAGGAGGACGCCGCGCCGCTCGGCGGGGGTACCGGAGGCAGGCACGCGCGAGACGGCCACCTCGATGCGCGGTCCCCGGGGGCGCTCCCAGTCGAGCGGGACGCTGATCCGTCCGCACTCGACACGGTCCGGGGCGGCGGGCGCCGGGACGGAGTCGGGGCAGGCGCCGAAGCGGAGGGCCGGGGCCCCGGCGTGGGCGGGGGTGGCGGGCAGGAGGGCCGCCGCGGCGGCGAGGGCGCACAGCAGGGCGCTGGGACGAAGCAAGGGTCTGTCTCCCGACGGGCTTCGATAAAGGGCTGGTAAGTGAAAATGATGATCGTTACTGTATGTGGGGTGCAACCCCCGGCTCCTCGCTCCCGAGGGCTCTCCGGGCTGACCTGGCACCTGAACCGATCGTGAGAAAAGGGGAGTTGTGGCTCATCTGCTGATGGTCGAGAGCTGGGTGGGGTCGATGAGCAGACTGCTGCCACGGGCGATCCGGGAGGGTGGGCACGAGTTCACCTTCCTCACTCGCGACCTGCACCACTACCTCCGCTCGGCGCCCGAGGGTGCGGCGCACCCGCTGCTGGGTGCCCGCAACGTGATCACCGCCGACACCAACGACGTCGACGCCCTGCTGACCGAGGTCGAGCGGCTGCACGCGGTGCTGCACTTCGACGGCGTGCTCACCTCCTGCGACTACTACCTGGCGACCGTGGCCCAAATCGCCGGGCGTCTGGGCCTGCCGGGCTCGTCCCCGGAGGCGGTCCAGAACGCCTGCCGCAAGGACGCCACCCGCCGGATCCTCGCCGACGCGGGGGTCCCCGGGCCGCGCTTCGCCCGCCACGGGGAATGGGCCGACATCGCACGGGCGGCGCGGGAGATCGGCTACCCGCTGGTCGTGAAGCCGGTCGACCTGTGTGCGGGCATGTATGTGCGGCGGGTGGACGACGAGGAGCAACTCGCCTCCGCCGTAAGGGCGCTGGCCGACTTCCCGGTCAACGCGCGCGGGCAGCGCCGGGAGCCCGCCGTCCTGCTGGAGGAGCTGATGGACGGCCCCGAGGTGAGCGTCGAGACGGTGTCGCACGCGGGCGCGGTCCATGTGGTGGGCGTGACCGACAAGAGCGTCGGCGGGGCGCCCGCGTTCATCGAGACGGGGCACATGTTCCCGGCCGCCCTGTCCGCCGCCGACACCGAGGCCGCCGAGCAGACCGCCCTCGCCGCACTCAAGGCCCTCGGCCTGACCGACGGGGTCGTGGCGCACACCGAGATCAAGTTGAGCTCCGCCGGACCGCGCGTGGTGGAGGTGAATCCGCGCCCCGCGGGAAACCGGATCACCGAGCTGGTCCGCCACGTCACCGGCATCGACCTCGCCGCGGCCTTCGTGGAGGTGTCCCTCGGCCGCGAGCCCGACCTGCGGGGCGGCGACACCGGGCTGCACAGCGCGGCGATCGGCTTCCTCATACCCGAGACCTCGGGCACCCTCGCCGCTCTGGAAGGCGCCGAACTCGGTGACGCGCCAGGGGTTTTGGAGGTACAACTCGCCGAGCCCGGCAGGCAGGTGAAGGCAGCGGGCAGCAACAACGAGTACCTCGGGCACGTCATGGCGGGCGATACCGAGGGGCCGGGCGCCCGCGCCCGGGTCGAGGCACTGCTCGATGAGCTGCGGTCCGCGCTGGTGATCCGGTGAGCGCCGTCACCGGCATGTCCCGCACGACGACGTTCGACGAACTCCTGGTGCGCGTCCGCGCCGGTGGGCTGGGTCCGGATCCGGCCTCGCTGCGGATCGCCGTGGCGTTCACCACACGGCAGGCGGTACGACACGACGGGCGCGGCACCGGCTACCACAACGAGGTCCTCAGCCTGCGTCTGGGCAGCGCGGTCGGCTCGTGCGCGGTGGAACCGGGGGCGCTTCCCGACCATACGGTCGAGGAGTGCGCGGGCGCCGAACTGGCCGGACTGCTGGAACATCCCCTGCTGCCCGTTCGGGTGGCCGCGCTGGACGCCTACCTGATGCACATCACCCCGCACACTCCGGAGAACGGCGCGTGTCCCGTCCCGTTGCCCGCCGGAACCTCGTTGGAGAAGTCCCGTGTTCGGGCGAAGGCCGTCGTCGAACTGCTCGATCTGCGGCCGGGCTCCGTCGTCCTGGTGGTGGGGGTCGTCAACTCCCTGCTGGAGGCGCTGCGTTCGAGCGGGCTGGGCTATGTGCCGTGTGACCTCAAGGGCGGGCTGACCGAGTGGGGCGAGGCGGTCGTCACCGACGCGCTCGCCGAGGCCGGCCGCTGCGACGCCCTCCTGGTGTCCGGGATGACACTGGGCAACGGCACGTTCGAACCGCTGCGGCAGCATGCGCTGACGCACGGCAAGCAGCTGGTGATGTTCGCCCAGACGGGCAGCGCCGTGCCGCCCCGCTTCCTGGGCCACGGCGTGAGCGCGGTGTGCGCGGAGCCGTACCCCTTCTTCTGGCTGGACGGGGGCCCCGGCACCGTCCACCACTACCGGGCCGGCGACGCGGGAGGCACCCGGTGACCGCGACCGCCCTGCGCCCTGCGGCCCGCCCGGAGCTGCTCGCCCTGCTCGGTCGCACGCCTCTGGTCCGCGTCACCACCGACCTGCCCGGCCCGCACCCCGGCTTCTGGGCCAAGCTCGAAGGGCTCGCGGCGGGCGGCATGAAGGCACGGGCCGCCGTGTCGATGCTGCTGGGCGCCCGGGAGCGCGGCGAACTGCGGCCCGGCGCACCGGTGGTGGAGTCCACCTCCGGCACCCTCGGCATCGGGCTCGCCTTCGCCGGTCAGGCTCTCGGCCATCCCGTCGTCCTCGTCGGCGACCGCGAACTGGAGCCGTCCATGCGGCAGTTGCTGCGCGCCCATGGAGTGCGGTTGGAGATCGTGGACCGCCCGGCGGATCAGGGCGGCTGGCAAGCGGCACGGCTCGCACGGTTGCGGGAACTGCTGGCAGCGCTCCCCGGCGCGTACTGGCCGGACCAGTACAACAACCCCGACAACAGTGCCGGTTACGCCTCGCTCGCCGCCGAACTCGTCGACCGGCTCGACCATCTGGACCTCCTGGTGTGCAGCGTCGGTACCGGCGGCCACAGCGCCGGGATCATCGGCCCCCTGCGCCGGCGCTGGCCCGCACTTCGGCTGGTCGGCGTCGACTCGACCGGCTCCACCATCTTCGGCCAGCCCGCCCGGCCACGGCTGATGCGCGGCCTCGGCAGCAGCATCCACCCGCGCAACGTGGCCTACGACGCCTTCGACGAGGTCCACTGGGTCGGCCCCGCCGAAGCCGTCGACAGCTGCCGCCGCCTGGCCCACGGCAGCTTCGTCAGCGGCGGCTGGAGCACGGGCGCCGTCGCCCGCGTCGCCGCCTGGGTCGCCCGCGTCCACCCGGGCGCGGTCGTCGCCACCGTCTTCCCCGACGGCCCGCACCGCTATCTCGGCACCGTCTACGACGACGACTTCGCCGCAGCCCACGGCCTCGACCCGGCCACGGCGGCCACCCGGCCCATGGAGATCCCGCACCCATGCGCGGCCGAGGCCGTCGGCTGGGTGCGCTGCACCCGCGTCACCGACCCGCTGAAGAGCCCGCCGAAAGCCGTACCCCACCAGGAAAGGATCCCGTGAAAGCCAGCCTGCGCACCGTACGCCTCGAACTCGCCGAGCCGCTGCGCATCTCCCGCTCCACCATGACCGCCCGCGACGCCGTATGGCTGAGCATCGACCACGAAGGCGTGCGGGGCTACGGCGAAGCAGTCACCAGCGTCTACTACCGCCTCGACGCCGACACCCTGGAAAGGCTCCTCGCTGCCGTCGCCGTGGATCTTCTCCGCTTCCCCGACCCCGAAAGCGCGCTGGACGCCCTGCGCGGGGGCGAGCTGGCCGGTGGCAGCACTCCGCCGGCGGTGACCGCCACCGTCGAGGCGGCACTGCTCGACCTCGTCGGCAGGCGTGCGGGCAGTCCCGTCCACCGGCTCCTGGGTGCCCCTGCCCCACCGGTCGCGGCCACCGCCCGCACCATCGGCATCACCTCGCGCGCCCACGCGGCGGCACAGGCCCGCCGCCTCTCGGCGAGCGGTTTCGAGGTCATCAAGGTCAAGGCAGGGTCTCCCGATCCGGCGGACGACGTGGAGCGCGTGCGCGTCATCCGCGACGCCGCGCCCGGGGTCCGACTGCTCCTCGACCCCAACGGGGCATGGACCTCGGCACAGGCCCGGGAGTTGCTGCCCCGGTTCGCCGACCTGGGTGTCGAGGCCGTCGAACAGCCGCTCGCGCCGGGCGCCCCGGAGGAACTGGGCGCGCTGGCGGAACGCTCACCCCTTCCGGTCATCGCCGACGAGGACGCCGTGGACATCGACGACGTCCGCCGCCTGGCCGGACGCGTGCAAGGCGTCAACGTCAAGCTCGCCAAGTGCGGCGGGGTGCACGCCGCCCTGCGCATCGCCGCGCTGGTCGACGGCACCGGCACGGAGCTGATGCTGGGCTGCCTGGCCGCCAGCAGCCTCGGCCTCGCGCCCGCCGTGCACCTCGCCGACCGGGCCCGCTGGGCCGACCTCGACGGACACCTGCTGCTCGCCCGCGACCCATGGACCGGGATCGGCGGCGCGGACGGCTTCGTGCAGGCAAGTGACCGGCCCGGCCTGGGAGTTCAGGAGGTGGGGACGTATGAGGACGTGGCGTGAGATGCGCCGGTTCCCGCTCGCCGTCCAGCTCCTGCTGGTCAACCAGCTCGGCGTGAACACCGGCTTCTACCTCCTCATCCCCTACCTCGCCACCCACCTCACCGAGAACCTCGGCATGTCGGCGGCCGTCGTCGGCATCGTCCTCGGGGTGCGCAACCTCAGCCAGCAGGGCCTGTTCATCATCGGCGGCTCCGCCTCCGACCGGCTCGGCGCGCGCGGAGTCATCATCGCCGGGTGCGCCCTGCGGACCGTCGGGTTCGCGCTGTTCGCGCTCGGCGACGACCTGGCCGTACTGGTCGCCGCGTCCGTGCTCAGCGGGCTCGCCGGAGCACTGTTCAACCCGGCTGTGCGCACCTACATCGCCCAGGAGGCGGACGGGCGCAAGGCGGAGGCGTTCGCCCTGTTCAACGTGTTCGCCACCACCGGCGCCCTGATCGGCCCGCTGCTGGGCAGCGCGCTGCTCCTCATGGACTTCCGCACGTCCGCGCTGACCGCCGCCGGCATCTTCGCCGTCCTCACCGTCGCGCAGGCCCTCGTGCTGCCCGCCCGGGACGTCGAACCCGGCAAGGGCACGGTCCTCTCCGACTGGCGTGAGGTCGTGGGCAACCGTGCCTTCCTCGCCTTCGCGCTCGCCATGGTCGGCATGTTCACCCTGGAGAATCAGCTGTACCTGCTGCTGCCCGACGGAGCCCGCGAGGCCACCGGCTGGGACGGCGCCGCCGGGCTCGTCTTCGTCGTCGGCACCCTCACCAACCTGGCACTGCAACTGCGCATCACCCGTGCCCTCAAAGAGCGCGGGAACCGGGCGCGCTGGATCGCCTCGGGGCTGGGCCTCATGGCGCTGGCATTTGTGCCGCCCGCCCTGGTGACGGGAGCCTCGGGCAGTCCGGTGCTGCGCACCCTGCCCGTCCTCGTCGGCGCCCTGATGCTCTACCTCGGGGTGATGGTCACCCAGCCGTTCGTGATGGAACTGATCCCCGACTTCGGCCGCTCCGAACTGACCGGCACCTACTACGGCGTCTTCTACGTGCTCTCCGGCATCGCCGCCGCCGTGGGCAACACCGTCGTCGGCTGGGCCATGGACGCCGGGGAACAGACCGACGCGGGCTGGCTGCCGTGGGCCTGCTGCGCCCTGTTCGGGCTCGCCTCCGCGCTGGGCGTGGTCTGGCTGCACCGCCTCGGCTCACTGCCGACGCCACACAAGCCCGCCGTACCGGCGACGGTCTGAGGAAGGACACGGGATGCCCGCGCTGCGCAACCTGCTCACCGACAACCCCGACCTGTACGAGGCCCGCTTCCCCGATCCCGAACGGCTGGCCGGGCGCTGGGCGGAGGGTTGCCTGCGCCGGTACGGCGCGGCAGCGCGCGTGCTCGACATGGGCTGCGGCACCGGACGCGACGCCTCCCGTCTGCACGACGCCGGCCGCTCGGTCACCGGCGCCGACATCTCCGAGGAGATGCTCGGCCACGCCCGCACCCACCACCCCGGCCCCGAGTACGTCCACGCCGACCTGCGCGGATTCGACCTGGGCCGGGGCGTCTTCGACGCCGTCGTCTGCCTGGACAGTGCCCTGCTGTACTGCCACACCAACGACCAGCTCGACGCCTTCTTGACATCGTGCCGCCTCGCCCTGGCACCCCACGGTCTGCTGGTCGCGGAGATACGCAACGGCGCCTACTTCCTCGGCCGCACCGACCTGCTCGATGCGCCCACCGTCAACGAGTTCACCTGGCGAGGTCGTGCCTACCGCTCCACCACCACGCTCACCCTGGACCGCACGGCCCAACTCCTGCGCCGTACCCGCGTATGGACCATCGCCGACGAGTCGGAGCCGGTCGAGCAGCGTTCCGCGTGGCGGCTGCTGTTCCCGCAGGAGCTGTGCCATCTGCTGACCGCGCACGGCTTCGAGGTCCTCGAACTCCACGACGGGCCCGGCCCGCGCACCGAACCGCCCTGGCAGGAAGGCCAGTTGCCCGGCGACACGACGGACGGAGACCGGCTGCACGTCGTCGCCCGTCTCAACTCCACCCGCTGACCTCACACTTCAAGGGACATCCATGAACGACGAACGTCTCCCCGGCCTGCGCCGCCGCGGCTTCCTCGCCGCCACCTCGCTGGGCGCGCTGGCCCTCACCGGGTGCGGTGGCGGCGAGGACTCCGGCGCCAAGGACGACGGCACACCGAAGCGGGGCGGACGGCTGCGTGCCGCGTTCGCGGGCGGCGGCGCGAGCGAGACCCTCGACCCGCATCTGGCGAACCTGTTCGCCGACGTCGCCCGCGCGAAGGCACTGTTCGACAAGCTCGCCGACTACGGCGCCGACCTGTCCGCCCGGCCCCGCCTCGCCGAGAAGTGGGAGGCGAACAAGACCCTGGACCGCTGGCAGGTCACCCTGCGCGAGGCGACCTTCCACGACGGCAAACCGGTCACCGCCGCGGACGTCCTCTACAGCTACCGCCGCATCGCCGACCCCGACCAGGCGTTCCGCGCCAAGGCGTCCCTGGAACCCATCGACCTCGATGCCAGCCGCGCCACCGGCCGACGGTCGGTCGAGTTCGTCCTCAAGCGCCCCACCGCCGAATTCCCCAACATCCTGGCCGCGTTCGGCGCCTACATCGTCCCGGAGAACGCCTCCGACTTCGACCAGAAGCCGATCGGCTCCGGCCCCTTCCGGTTCGTCTCCTTCAGGCCCGGCCGCTCGGCCGTCTTCCGCCGCCACGACGACTACTGGGAGGGCGCCCCGCACCTCGACGAGCTCGAACTCGTCGTCGCAAGCGAGGAGTCCGCCCGCGTCAACGCCCTCCTCGGCGGACAGGTCGAGTACGCCCACGAGCTCAACCCCACCACCGCCCGGGCCCACGAGGGCAAGGGACAGATCGAGATCGTGCGGCTGCGCAACAGTGTCATGCAGGCGTTCTGCATGAAGACCGACCGGCCGCCCTTCGACGACAAGCGGGTTCGGCAGGCGTTCTTCCTCATCGCCGACCGCGGGGAACTTCTCGACGGCGCCCTGTCCGGCGCGGGCGTGATCGGCAACGACCTGTTCGGCAAGGGCTACGAGTACTACGCCGACGCCCTCCCCCAGCGTGAGCAGGATCTCGACCGGGCCCGCGCCCTGCTCAAGCAGGCCGGCGCCGAGAACCTGAAGGTCACCCTGGACACCTCGGCCGTCGCCGCCGGCTTCACCGAGGCGGCGAGCATCTTCCGCGACCAGGCGAAGAAGGCGGGCGTCACCATCGACGTGAAGACGGGCAGCAAGGACTCCTACTGGGCCGACATCCTCGACAACGGCACCCTGTGCTGCTACCGCTCCGGCGCCATGCCCATCGAGTCCCACATCTCCCAGCGCCTGCTCACCGACTCCACCACCAACGCCACCAAGTGGCAGCACAAGGACTTCGACGCCCTCTACCAGCAGGCCCAGTCCACTCGCGACGAGACCGAACGGGCCGCAATCTACGAGCGGATGCAGCGCCGCCTGTACGCCGAAGGCGGCTTCCTCGTCTGGGGGTTCGGCGACTGGATCCTCGGAACCGCCCGCAATGTGAAGGGGGTTGAGACCGAGGCCCCCGCCAACACACTCGACTGGGCCCGCTTCGACAAGGTCTGGCTCGCGTGAACGGAATGCGTTCCTTCGTCGCCCGTCGGCTGCTGCTCGGCGCCGTACAGACCGTGGCCGTGGTGCTGCTGGTCTTCGCGCTCACCGAGGCGCTGCCGGGCGACGCCGCCGTCGTCCTGGCCGGGGACCAGCCCGACCCCGCCCGGATCGCCGCCATCCGTGAGGCCATGCATCTCGACCGGCCCGCGTACGAGCGGCTCACCGACTGGGCGACGGGCCTGCTCCACGGCGACCTCGGCACCTCCCTGACCTCCGGCCGCCCGGTCGCCCGGTACCTCTCCGACGGCTTCGGCCCGACCCTGCTGCTGACCGCGCTCACCGTGGCCCTGCTCGTCCCGATCGGCTTCGGCCTCGGCGTGCTCGCCGCCCGGCACGTCGGCCGCCTCGCCGACCGGCTGATCAACTCGGTCACGCTCGCCGTGTACGCGGTGCCCGAATTCGCCCTCGGCGTGCTGCTGGTGACCGTCCTCGCACTCCGTCTGGGCTGGCTGCCGCCGACCGCCGTCGGCTACGGCACCGACCTGCTCGGCCACCCCGTCGCCCTCGTCCTGCCCGTGCTGGTCCTGCTGGCCCGCCCGGTGTGCTCCCTGTCCCGCCTGGTGCGGGCCGGCATGATCGACGCGCTCGCCTCCCCCTACGTGGCCCAGGCCCGCCGCTACGGCATCTCCGGCGCCCGCGTCCACTACGCCCACGCCCTGCCGAACGCCCTCGCCCCCGCCGCGCAGCAACTCGCCCGCACCATCGACTGGCTGCTGTGCGGCGTCATCGTCGTGGAGGCCCTGTACGTGATTCCGGGCCTCGGCACCGTTCTGCTCAACGCCGTGGCCGAACGCGACGTTCCGGTGGTCCAGGGGCTCGCCGTGGTGTTCGGCGTACTGACCGTCGTACTGAACCTCGGCGCGGATCTCGTCGCCCATCGGCTCGCGCCCCGGGCGGGGGTGGCCGCATGAGCAAGGCGCGTACGGCCCGCTTCGCCCTCGGTGTGACGGTCGTTGCCGTCCCTCTCGTGCTCGCCCTGATCGGCCCTGTGTTCGCAGGTGAACCGGGCCCGCGGTCCGCGTCCCTCACCCTGGGCGCCGGTCACTGGCTCGGCACCGACTTCGTGGGCCGGGACGTGTGGCAGCAGGTCCTGCACGGCGGCCGGCCGGTCGTACTGACCGCGCTCGCCGCCACCGCCCTGTCGTATCTCGTCGCACTTCCCGTCGGTCTGGTCGGCGCGCTCACCCATCGCCGCTGGCTGGAGGAGCTGCTGATGCGCCCCTTGGACGTCCTGCTCGCCGTACCGTCGATGCTGCTGATCCTGCTGGCCGCCACCGTGTTCTCCCCCGGCGCCGTCGGTCTGGCCCTGCTCGTGGCACTGGTGAACGTGCCCGACACGGCCCGCCTCGTCCGCGCCGCCGCCACCGAGGCCGCCGCCCGCCCTGCGGTCGAGGCACTCCGGATGCAGGGCGAGACCTGGTGGCGGATCGCCGTCGGCTACGTCGGCCGTGCCATGCTGCGCACCCTGGCCGCCGACGCCGGAATCCGGCTGACCGGCGTGCTGTACCTGGTCTCCACGGCCGCCTTCCTCGGCGTCGGGGTCGCCCCTGACGCCGCAGACTGGGCCGTCATGGTCGACCGCAATCGCACCGGCCTGTTCGTCCAGCCCTGGGCGGTCGTCGTCCCCGCTGTGCTGATCATCGCCCTCACCATGGGCACCAACCTGCTCTTCGACGCCGCGCTCGCGGGCGGCCACCGACACGACGGGGATCGGGGCAAGCAGATCCGTGGCCGGGGCGAGGCCGTCCAGAGCAAAAGCAGGAAGTGAAGCACGCCCATGAACCACACAAACGACACCGCAGGCCACGTCGGCACGCCCGCCACCGACGGGAATCCCGTGGCCGAGATCCGCAACCTGCGCGTCGAGATCGGTGGCAGGGCGATCGTCGACGGGGTGAGTCTCAAGGCAGTGCCCGGCAGGATCACCGCCCTGGTGGGAGCCTCCGGCAGCGGCAAGACCACCACCGGCCTCGCCCTGCTCGGCGAGTTCCCACCCGGCGCCCACGTCAGCGGCGATGTGCGCCTGGCGGCCGACGGCCTGGTCGGCTATGTCCCCCAGCACCCGGCCGGTGTCCTCAACCCCGCCCGCCGAATCTCCGCCCTCCTGACGGACATCGCCCGCTCCCAAGTGCGTCACCTGCCCCGTGGCCGACGCCGGACGGCGGCCCGCGAACGCCTCCTGCACGCCCTCGCCGAGGCCCAACTCCCCGACGCCGAGCCCCTGCTGCGCCGCTACCCGCACCAGCTCTCCGGCGGCCAGCAGCAACGCGTCGTCCTCGCCCAAGCCCTCATGCTCGGCGCCCGTGTCATCGTCGCCGACGAGCCCACGACCGGTCAGGACGCCCTGACCAAGAGCCGTGTCGTCGACCAGTTGGCCGCCGTGGCGGCACGCGGCATCGCCGTCGTCCTGCTCAGCCACGACCTGGACGTCGTACGCGTCCTCGCCGAGGAGGTGATCGTCATGAGGGCGGGCCGGGTTGTGGAGTCGGGCCCGGTCGGGCGCCTGTGGCTCGCGCCCCGGCACGAATGGACCCGCGAACTGCTCTCCGAACAGCCGCAGTTCACGCAGCCGGTGAGCGCGACCGGTCGTCCCGCCCTGCGGATACGCGACCTGACCGCCCGCCACCGCAACACCACAGGCGGCACGACCGAGGCACTGCGCATCCCCGAACTCGACCTGCACGCGGGCGAATGCCTGGCCGTCATCGGCCGCTCCGGCAGCGGCAAGACCACCCTCGCCCGCTGCCTCGCCGGGCTCCACCGCGGCCACGACGGAGAGATCCTCCTCGACGACGCACCGCTGCCGCGCAGCCTGCGCCACCGCGATCGCGCCCAACTGGCAGCCGTGCAGTACGTCTTCCAGGACGCGCGGGCCGCCTTCGACGAGCACCGACCCGTCCTGCAACAGATCGCCCGCACCGCGATCCGGCTGCGCGGCACGGAGTCCTCCGCCGCCGTACAGGAGGCCCTGGCCACCCTGGCCGGCCTGGGTCTCCCCGAGGACCTGGTCCACCGACGTCCCGGGCAGCTCTCCGGCGGCGAACTCCAGCGCGCCGCCCTCGCCCGCGCCCTGCTGGCCCGCCCCCGCATCCTCGTCTGCGACGAGATCACCTCCGGCCTCGACACGATCACCCGCCGGGGCATCCTCGGCATCCTGACCACCCTGCTCCGCGACCGCGACGACCTCAGCCTGGTCCTGATCACCCACGACCTGGACACCGCCGCACTGGCCCACCGCATCGCGGTCCTGAACGCCGGCGAACTCGTCGAACAGGGACCGGCCCGACAAGTCCTCACCGCACCGAGCCACCCGTTCACCGTGTCGCTGATGGAGACCTCGACACGCCTGGAGGCGGGAACGGGCACCTGACCGCCGCCGACCGAGCGGTCCGGGCACGGAGTGCCGGCGAAGACCAGCGCAGCCACCTGCCGCCACAGCCCCCTGACCCGCAAGGCAGCGGGGCAGAAGTGGGGGTGCGGCGGCATCCGTGGCACTTCTCTGGGACTTTCGAGCACAGCCCAGGTCCCTGCGGGCCGCCAAGCCGGCGGCCTTGCTGTGTCTGCGGAGACCGTTACCGGGCTGCGATGATCACGACGGCTCCGTTGTCGAAACGGTCACCGAAGCGGTCACCGAAGCCGAAGCCATGGTCGAAGCCGTTGCCGAAACAGAACTCAGGGTTGTTGAAGCAGAACCCACCCTGGTCGAAGCGGCCGAAGTGGTCGAAGCGGTCGAAGCAGTCGCGGTCAAAACACCGGTCGGTGGTCACCCGGGTGTGCACGGTGGGGGTTGCTGCCGCGGCAGTGCCTGCCGCGCCGATCGCGGCACCGGCGGCCACCAGGATGCCGGCCGCGGACGCCCCGACGACGCGCCTCGCGTATTGCGCTCGCATGACGGATGCACCCTTCTCTTCCCTCGCCTTGGACGACTCTCAGCGACACGAGAGGGATGACCGCAGCCACGGGGAGCAGACGGCCTGCTGCAAGCGCGGCCCCGCATATTCGGGCATTCGGGCATTCCCTGTGCCGCGTCTCTACCTTCAGTACGTCAGCGCCGCCCTATGGGATTGGGTTTGGATCGGGTTGGATCGGGATTGGATTGGGAGGGCATGGCGCGGATCATCCGGTGAGGCTGCCGGCGGCATAGGGCACCCCATGGGGGTACTCGCCGGTATCCGCCGGTAACCGCAGGTGGGGTCACTCAGTCGCCGTCCAGGCCTTCGGTCCGCCGCCGCGCCACTCGATCAGGTCCGGGTCGTCGAGCGTCGTGTCGGTCTCGGGCAGGCCGGTTCGGCGCAGAAACTCGACCAGATCGAGCAGGTGATACGCGGTGCCGACGTACTCGCCGCGAATCGTGACCCGCCTGCCGCCGTCAGAGTTCGGCGGCTGAACAATCACGGGCGCGCCTTCCATAGCTACTGAATGCCCCTTGCCGAGCCGCTCATGCCCACCCGCGCCCCTCGAACGCCGCCGGACAGGGAAATCGGCGGGAGGGAGATCGACGGGACCGACCGGCGCGGCGGGCTCCCCCGCCCGCACCGGCGTGACCAGCACGGCGGGCTCCCGGCCCACACCGGGTGACCGGCCCGCACGGGGAGGAATGAACCGGGCGTTCCTGCCTACTCGGGAAGAATGGCTCGGTCCAACGACGAGGTCGCGGCGCTGTTCCAGGAGTACGCGGACCTGATCTCGATCACCGGTGGAGACGCCTACAAGGCGCGCGTCTACGAAAAGGCCGCGCGCGCGATCGGCGGCTACCACGCCGACGTGTCCACGCTCGATGCCAAGGGGCTGCGGGAGATCCCCGGTGTCGGTACGTCGATCGCGGAGAAGGTCGCCGAGTACTTCCGTACCGGCAGCGTGTCCGCGGTCGACGAACTGCGCGCGAAGATCCCCGCCGGAGTCCGGCGGCTGACGGCCATCCCCACGCTCGGTCCGAGGAAGGCGCTGGCCGTCTACGAAGAACTGGGCATCTCCTCGGTGGACGAGCTGGTCGACGCGATCCACGCCGAGAAACTACGCGATCTGAAGGGCTTCGGGCCGAGAACCGAGGAGAACATTCTGCACGGCGTCGAGCTTTTGCAGTCCGCCGGCGGCCGGGTCCTGCTCGATGTGGCCCTGGACCTCGCCGACGCCATCGTCGGAGAGCTGTCCCAGGTGACCGGCTGCCGCCGCTGCGCCTACGCCGGCTCGCTGCGCCGCGTGCGGGAGACGATCGGCGACATCGACGTCCTGATCGCGGCCGAGGAGTCGGGCCCGCTGATGGACGCCTTCACCGGTCTGCCGTACGTCACCGAGGTCATCGCGCACGGCCCGTCGAAGACCTCGGTACGCACCGTCAAAGGGCTGGCCGTCGATCTGCGGGTGGTACCGCCGGATTCCTGGGGCGCGGCGCTGCAGTACTTCACCGGCTCCAAGGCACACAACATCCGCACCCGGGAGCTGGCGGTGCACGAGGGGCTGAAGCTGTCCGAATACGGCCTGTTCGATGTCGAGAGCGGAAAGAAGATCGTCTCCGAGACCGAGGAGGAGGTGTACGCCCGGCTCGGGCTGCCCTGGATCCCGCCGCCCCTGCGCGAGGACCGCGGGGAGATCGAGGCCGGGCTGCGCGACGCGTTGCCCGACCTGGTGCGGGAGTCGGACCTGCGGGGCGATCTGCACACGCACACCGATCTGACCGACGGGCTCGCGCCGCTGGAGGAGATGGCGCAGGCGGCCGCCGAGCGCGGCTACGCCTATTACGCGATCACCGACCACGGGCCGAACCTGTACATGCAGCAGATGACCGAGGAACGGATTCTGGCCCAGCGCGAGCGGGTGCGGGAACTCGACGGCGCGTACGGCGGCGGGCGGGGCAGGCGGCGCGGAATGCGGCTGCTGCACGGCGTGGAGCTGAACATCGACCCGGACGGCGACGTCGACTGGCCCGAGGAGTTCCTGGCCGGCTTCGACCTGTGCGTGGCCTCGGTGCACTCACACTTCAACCAGCCCCGCGGGGCGGTGACCCGGCGGATCGTGCGGGCCTGTGAGAACCCGTATGTCAACATCATCGGTCACCCCACCACCCGCATCCTCGGCAAGCGACCGCCGATCGACGCCGACCTCGACGAGGTCTTCGCGACGTGCGCGCGCACCGGCACCGCCCTGGAGATCAATTCCCACCCCGACCGGCTGGACCTGCGCGACGAGGACATCCTGCGGGCCCGGCGGCACGGAGTGAAGTTCGCCGTCGACAGCGACGCGCATTCCGTTCTCCACCTGGCCAACATGCGCTACGGCGTGGGTACGGCACAGCGCGGCTGGCTCACCGCGGACGATGTGATCAACACCTGGCCGGAGACCCGCCTGCGACGCTTTCTGCGCAAGGAGCGGACCGGACGGCGGTCCCGCGTATGAACCCGCGGCCCGTCCGGTGACCCCGCGGCCCGTCCGGTTCGCCGTCAGGGCGCCGGACGGGCGCAAGCGGCACCCCGAACTCCGGTCGCGGCCCACGCCGACCGTGGCCACACTCCGCATCCCTGGGGGGGGCGCCCGGGGATCGCGGGTCAGTTGGCGACGAGCGTCACGTCCCGCTGCCCGGTGGCGTGGAAGTACGGCAGCGGCAGACCTCCCTGCGGGCGCAGTTCCATGACGGTGGCCTCGACGTGTGCCGCCCCGGGGGAGGTCCGCTTCGACGACACCTTGCCGGAGTTCACCCACCGGTGTTCGGCGCCATCGCACAACGCCCGGGTGCCGCCGATGCCGTGTCGGACCGACGCGGACCCCTGGCTGATCGAGGAGCTGACGAACACCGGGCCGATGCCCGCGCGGCACCGGTAGGTACCGGTGAGGACGACGGTGCCGTCGACGTCGACGCGGCCGACGCGGGCGACGGTGACGCTCTCGTAGGAGCCGGCGGCGGCGGTCATCGGCGCGACCGCGGCGAGCAGCAGCGCGGCGGCGGCAGTGCCGAGGGCGGTGCGTACGGGCATGGGGTACCTCCCGGAATCATGGGGGTGGTGGGGGTTGTGTCAGGTCATACCGGGTGGCGGGGGCCCGGTCGGTGACCGTCACCCCATCGGTGGCGCGTCATGACTGTCGCGGGGCGGTCGGGGTGTTGTCCGCGTGTTGTCACACTTCCCGACCGGCCGTTCCGGGGCGTTCACGGCCGTTGCATGGTCTGGGTATGCCGGGTGGCGCTCAGGCCGCCGGGCAGTCGTCATATCCGACGCGGAGGTCTGCCATGTGTACCCAGCTCTCCCCGTGCCACGCCGACAGCGTCCCGCACATCGTCGCCGCCCACCCGGAACAGGGCTGGAGCCTGCTGTGCGACGGAACGATCCACTTCGACGACACGGGCGAACTCCACCCCGACGGCAGCGTCATCCCCCCACACCGCCTCACCCCGGCCGCGTAGGCAAAGCCCCCAAGGAGCGCACGGAACCAATCAACCAGCCACAACAGCAGCCCCAAAGGGGCGCGGGGAACTGCGCAACCAGCCACGACGACGCGGCAGACGCACGACGACCCGCCACCGCCGGCCCAGCGGAGCGCTACCGCAGGAGCAGCGCGAAGCCGTCGAGTTCCACCATCGCCCGGTCGTCCCAGCGGCGTACGACCTCGACGACGGCCATCACCGGATAGGTCCGGCCCGCCAACCGCCGCCAGATGCGGCCGAGTTCCGCGACGAGCGGGCGGTCGACCCGGCCGGGCTCGGCCCGACGCGGCGCGCGGCCAGGTCGTGGTGGCGTACGCCGTGCTGACGGAGGGCGCCGAGCGGGATCCCGACGCCTTACGGGCCTTCGTCAAGTCGGAGCTGGCGCCGTACAAGTGCCCGCGGGAGATCGTCTTCCTCGACGCGCTGCCGCGCACGGCGACCGGCAAGCTCCAGCGTTTCCGCCTGCGTAGCCGGGGTGACCCGCCATGATCACAAAGACCTAAGATGATCAACGTGTCCGAGCAGCACGTCCCCCGGTCCCTCATCGTCACGCTCTACGGCGCGTACGGCCGCTTCATGCCCGGTCCGGTGCCCGTCGCCGAGCTGATCCGGCTACTGGCCGCGGTCGGCGTGGACGCGCCGTCCGTGCGCTCGTCGGTGTCCCGTCTGAAACGGCGCGGGCTGCTGCTGCCCGCCCGCACGGAGCGAGGCGCGGCCGGTTACGAACTCTCGCCGGTGGCACGGCAGTTGCTCGACGACGGGGATCTGCGCATCTACGCGTCCGCGCCGCCCGGGGACGAGGGCTGGGTGCTGGCCGTGTTCTCGGTGCCGGAGTCGGAGCGGCAGAAGCGGCATATGCTGCGCTCCCGGCTGGCGGGCCTGGGCTTCGGCACGGCGGCGCCCGGGGTGTGGATCGCTCCGGCGCGGCTGCACGAGGAGACCCGGCACACCCTCCAGCGGCTGGGACTCGACCCGTATGTCGACCTCTTCCGCGGCGAACACCTCGGCTTCGCGCCCACCGTGGAGGCGGTCGCCCGCTGGTGGGACCTGGCCGCCCTCGCCAAGGAACACGAGGCGTTCCTGGACACGCACGCGCCCGTGCTGCACGCCTGGCAGCGGCGGGCGGACACCCCGCCGGCCGAGGCGTACCGCGACTACCTGCTGGCCCTGGACTCCTGGCGGCACCTGCCCTACACCGATCCCGGGCTGCCGGCGCATCTGTTGCCCGCGGGCTGGCCGGGCGCGCGTTCGGCGGAGGTGTTCCACGCGCTGCACGCGCGACTGCGGGACGCGGGGGCCGAGTTCGTCGGGACATGATCTCCGCCACCTGAACCCGATCCTCTTCTCCGGCGGCAAGGACATTGGCACACCGCCCGCGCACCGTGCGGCGATCGTGAGGTCCCCCGGGGATGCGACCGAACAGTCCGTGCACGGCCTGGGCCGGATCACCCCGCGCGGAGTGTGAGCCGGGGCTTGGGGACGTCCGTGCGCCCGGTCCGCGGGCGGCGGCCGTGGGAGCGTCCGGATCCGGCCACGTCGGTCACGGCTCGACCATGGGGCGGTAACAAGGTGACCGGAGGCGCGAGGCGGACCATCGGCCCGGGTAGACAGCCTCGTATCGGGGGCCGAAGGTCCCGAGCGGTACCTGTCCAAGCTCTCTGTGGGCGGGCACCGTACCCTCTTTGAGGTTGCAAGCTGGACAGCCTGCTCCATGAACGGACCCATCGTGTACGAACGCCCCTCCGCCTTCGCCTCCTGGCGCATCGCGCTACCGCACACCACCGCGGCGGTGCCGGTCGCCCGTGCCCTGGTGCGCAACGCCCTGGCGGAGCGGGAGCCCATGGCCGACCGCGACACCGCGGAGCTGCTGACGGCGGAGCTGGTCGCCAACGCGGTGGAGCACGCCACCGGGCGGGGCCCGATCGAGCTGGTGGTGGAGGTGCGGCCGTCCGGCTGCCAGGTCGAGGTGCACGATCCGGACCCGGCGCCGCCCGGCAATCTGACCCGGCCGAGTGTCGAGGAGCCCGATGTGTGGCAGGAGGGCGGGCGCGGGCTGCTGCTGATCCGGACCCTCAGCTCGTCCTGCGGTCACCGCCCCACCGAGTCGGGCAAGGCGGTGTGGTTCAGACTGCCCGCGGTACCGCGTCAGCGGCGTCGGACATGACCTCGGCGCGGGCGG
This sequence comes from Streptomyces sp. NPDC004752, assembly GCF_053601275.1. Classification (NCBI taxonomy): domain Bacteria; kingdom Bacillati; phylum Actinomycetota; class Actinomycetes; order Kitasatosporales; family Streptomycetaceae; genus Streptomyces; species Streptomyces sp. NPDC004752. The sequence continues at coordinate 70,133 of NZ_JBSGBN010000016.1, forward strand.
ACCGGGCGAGCGCGGAGTGCCGGCGGCCGTAGCCGGGGTACGCCAGGCGCCCCACGGCGAAGAACACCCTTCCTGTGGGGAAGGGTGCGGCGGTCAGGCCAGGGTGGCCACCAGAACCGCCTTGATCGTGTGCATCCGGTTCTCCGCCTCGTCGAAGACGACGGAGTACTCGGACTCGAAGACCTCGTCGGTGACCTCCAGTTCGGTCAGCCCGTGCCGCTCGTGGATCTCACGGCCGACGTCGGTGCCGAGGTCGTGGAAGGCCGGCAGGCAGTGCAGGAACTTGACGTCCGGGTTGCCGGTGGCGCGCAGCACGTCCATGGTCACCGCGTACGGGCCGAGCAGCGCTATGCGCTCGTCCCAGACCTCCTTGGGCTCGCCCATCGACACCCATACGTCGGTGGCGATGAAGTCGGCGCCGCGCACGCCCTCCTTCACCTCGTCGGTGAGCGTGATCCGGGCGCCGGAGGCACCGGCGAGCTGCCGGGCCACCTCGATGATCGTCTCGTCCGGCCACAGCAGCCGGGGGGCGACGATACGGACGTCCATGCCGAGCAGGGCGCCGGTGACCAGGTAGGAGTTGCCCATGTTATAGCGGGCGTCCCCGAGGTAGGCGAAGGCGATCCGGGGCAGCGGCTTGTCGCTGTGCTCGGTCATGGTGAGCACATCGGCGAGCATCTGTGTGGGGTGCCACTCGTCGGTGAGGCCGTTGTAGACGGGGACCCCGGCGTATGCGGCCAACTCCTCGACGACGCCCTGGCCGTGGCCGCGGTACTCGATGGCGTCGTACATCCGGCCGAGCACCCGGGCGGTGTCCTTCACGGACTCCTTGTGCCCGATCTGCGAGCCGGCCGGGTCCAGATAGGTGGTGTGCGCGCCCTGGTCGGCCGCCGCGACCTCGAACGCGCAGCGTGTGCGGGTCGAGGTCTTCTCGAAGATCAGCGCGATGTTCTTTCCGGTCAGCTGCCGCCTCTCGGCCCCGGCCCGCTTGGCGGCCTTCAGCTCGGCGGCCAGCTCGATCAGGCCGCGGAACTCCTCCCCGGTGAAGTCCAGCTCCTTGAGGAAGTGGCGGCCGGCGAGGGCGGTCGGGACTGTCGCCATGAGGGGCGCTCCAGGGATACGAGAACGGGGGGCACTACAACGGGGGCACTACGGAAGACCATGGAAGTCTATACGATACATGGCATTTATATGCAACCATACGACCGCTTCGACCGCTTCGACCGCTCCGGCCATTCCGATCGCTCCGACCTCTCCGACCTCTCCATGGCGCAGTCCCTATACGGCATCCCGGACCACCGGGCAGCTCATGCAGCGCGGCCCGCCCCGGCCGCGCCCCAGCTCGCTGCCCGGGATCTCGATCACCTCGATGCCCTGCTTGCGCAGATGCGTGTTGGTGGTGGAGTTCCGCTCGTACGCGACGACGACCCCGGGCTCGACGGCCAGGACGTTGCAGCCGTCGTCCCACTGCTCGCGCTCGGCCGCGTGCACGTCCTGGGTCGCGGTCAGCACGCGGATCTCGCTCAGACCGAGGGCGGCGGCGATCGCGCGGTGCATATGCTCCGGCGGATGGTCGGTGACCTTGAGCTCCTTGTCGACGGCGCCCGGCTCGATGGTGTACGAGCGGAGCATGCCGAGCCCGGCGTACTGGGTGAAGACATCGCCGTCGACCATCGTCATCACGGTGTCGAGATGCATCAGCGCGCGCCGCTTGGGCATGTCGAGCGCGACGATCGTCCGCGCCGAGCCGGCGGCGAAGAGCTTGTGCGCGAGCATCTCCACGGCCTGCGGGGTGGTGCGCTCGCTCATGCCGATGAGGACGGCGCCGTTGCCGATGACCAGGACATCGCCGCCCTCGATGGTGGACGGGTAGTCGGCCTGCCCCTCGGACCAGGTGTGGAACTTCTCGCCGCGGAAGAGCGGATGATGCCGGTAGATCGCCTCGAAGTGCACGGTCTCACGCTGCCGGGCCGGCCAGCGCATGGCGTTGATGGAGACCCCGTCGTAGATCCAGGCGGAGGTGTCGCGGGTGAAGAGATGGTTGGGCAGCGGGTCGAGGAGGAACTCATCGAGGTCCATCACATGGAAGCGGACGGAGGTCGGCTCCTCGTGCGCGTCCAGGAACTCCCGCTTGGTCATGCCGCCGACCAGGGCCTCGGCCAGGTCGCGCGCGGGCAGGGTCTCGAAGACGGCCCGGAGGTGGTCGGTGGCGAGCGGGCCGTACTCCTTCTCGTCGAAGACCCGGTCCAGGACGAGGCTCCTGGCCTGCGGAACCTCCAGGGTCTCGGTGAGCAGGTCGCCGAAGAGATGGACGGCGACCCCACGGTCGCGCAGCACATCGGCGAACCCGTCGTGCTCGGCACGCGCCCGGCGCACCCACAGCACGTCATCGAAGAGGAGGGTGTCCTTGTTGCTGGGGGTGAGCCTTTTGAGCTCCAGATCCGGCCGGTGCAGGATGACGCGGCGCAGCCGCCCGGCCTCGGAGTCGACATGGAATCCCATGCCTCCATCCTGGCCGTCGGGAACCGTATTCACCCTTGCTCCGACCGTTCCGCCCGCTGTTATTTTCGTCTCATTGACGACAATCGGGTGCGCGTTCACCGTCTGCGTGATGGAAACCGGTGGGCACCCCCCGGAACAGATGGACACCCGCCGCGTCGGGCGCCGAGGGATGCGCTGCTCACGGACACGGCCCAGCAGCACGCGGCGGCCCCACGGCGCGCCTGCCGGGCCCTCCAACGACCGGGGGTGCCCGGCGACTACCCGCACCGGCCGTGCTCACAGGCGTGGGTCGACCGGTTCTGATTCCAGCGCCAGTACCGCGAACACCGCCTCGTGCACCCGCCACAGCGGCTCGGAGTCCGCCAGGCGGTCCAGCGCTTCCAGGCCCAGCGCGTATTCGCGGAGCGCCAGCGACCGCTTGTGGTTCAGGAACCGCTGCCGCAGCCGGGCGAGGTTGTCCGGACGGGTGTACTCGGGACCGTAGATGATCCGCAGGTACTCGCGGCCCCGGCACTTGATGCCGGGCTGGACCAGCCGGCCCCGCCCGTCGCGCGCCAGCGCGGCCACCGGCTTGACGACCATGCCCTCGCCGCCCCGCCCGGTCAGCTCAAGCCACCAGTCGACGCCGGCCCGCACCGACTCCGGGTCCCCGGTGTCCACGTACAGCCGGCGCGTGGCCTGCAGCAGCCCGCTCCCGTCGTGCTCGACGAGCCGGTCGATCAGGGCGAGCTGCTCGTCGTGCGGCAGACCGGCCAGGCTGCGCCCGCGCACGGCGAGGAGCTGGAACAGGGCAAGGCGCACCCCGTGCAAACCTTGCGTGGACCAGCAGTAGCGCCGGTACGCGTCGGTGAACGCGGCCGCGTCGGCGGCCCGTTCCCGCTGGCGGGCGAGGAGCCCGGCCACGTCGACACCGCGCGCCGCCGCGCCCTGCACCGCCGCGAGCACGCCCGGGAACACCGCCCCGGCCGCGGCGCCCACGGCCGCGTACTGGCTGCGCAGCAGCCCCGACGCCTTCAGCGACCACGGCATCAGCTCCGCGTCCAGCAGCAGCCAGTCGGTGTCCAGCCCGTCCCACAGCCCGGCCGCGTCGACCGCCGACCGCAGCCGCCCGAGGATCTGCTCGGTCATGGCCTCGTCGTCGAAGAACGGCCGTCCGGTGCGGGTGTACAGCGCCCCGGTCACCCGGTGCGCCTCGAACCGCCCGCGCGCCGCGTCCGCGTCCCGGCACACCAGGGCCACGGCCCGCGAGCCCATGTGCTTCTCCTCGCACACGACCCGCGCGACACCGTCCTCGGCGTACTGTGCGAACGCCTCGGCCGGGTGCTCCAGATAGCCCTCGACCCGGCTCGTGGCCGTCGGCGCCATGGTCGGCGGGAGGTACGGCAGCAGCCGCGGATCCACCGCGAACCGGCTCATGACCTCAAGCGCCGCCGCCGCGTTCTCCTCGCGCACCGCGACCCGGCCCGCCTGCCGGGTCTCGACGGCCCGTCGGCCGCGCACATCGCCGAGGTCGAGCGGACGCCCGTCCCGCCCGCCGGGCGCCTCTGCCCGCAGCGGCTTCGCCGGTTCGTACCAGACCCGCTCGGCCGGTACGTCGATCAGTTCACGCTCCGGCCAGCGCAGCGCGGTCAGCCTGCCGCCGAAGACCGCGCCGGTGTCCAGGCAGATGGTGTTGTTCAGCCAGGACGCCTCGGGTACCGGTGTGTGCCCGTAGACCACGGCCGCCCGGCCCCGGTAGTCCTCCGCCCACGGGTAGCGCACGGGCAGCCCGAACTCGTCGGTCTCGCCGGTGGTGTCTCCGTACAGGGCGTGCGAGCGGACCCGCCCGGACGTCCGTCCGTGGTACTTCTCCGGCAGTCCCGCGTGGCAGACGACGAGCCGCCCGCCGTCCAGGACGTAGTGGCTGACGAGTCCGTCGATGAACTCCCGTACCCGCTGCCGGAACTCCTCGCTCTCCTTCGCCATCTGTTCGACGGTCTCGGTGAGCCCATGGGTGAGCTGGACTCTGCGGCCCTTGAGATAGCGGCCGTACTTGTTCTCGTGGTTGCCGGGCACGCACAGCGCGCTGCCCGCGGCGACCATCGCCATGACCCGGCGCAGCACGGCCGGGCTGTCCGGGCCGCGGTCGACCAGGTCGCCGACGAACACCGCGGTCCTGCCGTCCGGGTGCACCCCGTCCGTGTAGCCCAACTTGGCTAGCAGGGCTTCGAGTTCGGCGGAGCAGCCGTGGACGTCGCCGATGATGTCGAACGGGCCGGTGAGGTGGGTGAGGTCGTTGAAGCGCTTCTCGGTGACGACGCTCGCGGCCTCGATCTCGTCCACCCCGCGCAGGATGTGCACCTTGCGGAACCCCTCACGCTCCAAGTGCCTGAGCGAGCGGCGCAGTTCACGGGTGTGCCGACGGATGACCCGGCGCGGCATGTCGGCCCGGTCGGCGCGGGCCGCGTTGCGCTCGGCGCACACCTCCTCGGGCACGTCGAGCACGATGGCGATGGGCAGGACGTCGTGCTTCCTGGCCAGTTCGATCAACTGCCGTCTACTGTCCTGCTGCACGCTGGTGGCGTCGACGACGGTGCGGCGGCCGGCGGCCAGCCGCTTCCCGGCGATGTAGTGCAGGACGTCGAAGGCGTCCCGGGTGGCTCCCTGGTCGTTCTCGTCATCACCGACCAGGCCGCGGCAGAAGTCCGAGGAGATGACCTCGGTGGGCTTGAAGTGACGGCGGGCGAACGTCGACTTGCCGGAGCCGGTGGCGCCGACGAGCACGACGAGGGAGAGGTCGGTGACGGGGAGGGCCCGTCCCTTGTACGGTGTCTCGGTCATGCTGCCTTCGCCTCCTTCACGACACGTGTGAACACGGCCATCTGCGTGGGCGGCCCGACCTCGGGGTCGTCCGCTCCGACGGGCACGAACTCCACGTCGTAGCCGTGCCGTTCGGCCACCGCCCGGGCCCAGGCGCGGAACTCCTCACGGGTCCATTCGAACCGGTGGTCGCCGTGGCGCGCGCGTCCGGCCGGGAGGGTCTCCCAGCGGACGTTGTACTCCACGTTCGGGGTGGTCACGAGGACGGTACGCGGGCGGGCGGAGCCGAACACCGCGTACTCCAGGGCGGGCAGCCGGGGCAGGTCGACGTGCTCGATCACCTCGCTGAGCACGGCGGCGTCGTAGCCCTTGAGCCGCTTGTCGGTGTAGGCGAGCGAGCCCTGGAACAGCTGCACGCGGGAAGCCTGGCGCTCGCCCATGCGGTCCAGTCCCAGCCGCCGGGAGGCGAGGGTGAGCGCCCGCATCGACACATCGACGCCGACGATCTCGGTGAAGGAAGGGTCCTTCAGCAGCGCCTGCGTCAACTGGCCCTGTCCACAGCCGAGGTCGAGGACGCGGGTCGCGGCGGAGCGCCGCAGCACGTCCAGGATCGCCTCCCGGCGCAGCACGGCGAGCGGGGTCGGCTTCTGCTCGGCCTCCGTCTCCTGCTCGGCCTCCGTCTCCTGCGCGACCGCGTTGTCGATCTCCTCGACCTCGCTGTCGTCGGCCTCGGCGAGCCGCACCAGTTCGAGCCGCTCCATCGCCTGCCGGGTCAGCGACCAGCGGCGGGAGAGGTAGCGGTCGGCGATGAGCTTCTGCTCCGGGTGGCCGGGCAGCCAGCCCTCCCCCGCACGCAGCAGCTTGTCGACCTCGTCGGGCGCCACCCAGTAGTGCTTGGCGCCGTCGAGGACGGGGAGCAGGACATAGAGGTGGCGCAGCGCCTCGGCGAGGGTCAGGGTCCGCGACTCCAGGACGAGACGGACGTACCGCGAATCGCCCCATTCCGGGAACTCGGCGTCCAGCGCGACCGGTTCGACCGTCACCGTCCACCCGAGCGGCTCGAAGAGCCGCCGTACCAGGTCGGGGCCGCCGCGTGCGGGCAGCGCCGGGACCTCGACGCGCAGCGGCAGCGGCTCGGCGGCCCGCTCCGGGCGGGCCCGGCACACGCCCCGCATGGCGGTGGAGAAGACGTTGCCCAGGGCCACTGCGAGCAGTGAGGAGGCCGCGTACGGGCGGTCGTTGACGTACTGCGCGAGCGCCGCGTCCGGAGCGCCGCCGCGGCCCTTCGTCCTCCCGCGCCGCACCAGCGCCACCGTATCCACCTCAAGCAGCAGCGCTGCCGTGCAGCGCCGCGCGTCCGCCTCCGGGTAGAGCACGTGTGCGGTGCCGTGGGAGGTGGAGAACGTCTGCGCCTTGTCGGGATGCTTGTGCAGCAGGAAGCCCAGGTCAGTGGCAGGGTTGGTCGCGTCACCGGTGGTGGAGATCGTCAGGAACACATGACCGAGTATGGGTGTCGGCGGACCCACGACGGTATTGAATTACCTCCGGACGACGAAGGGCACCCGCCGTGCCGCCAGGCGTCCCGCGGGACACCGAGTGGGCCTGAACCTGCCGATGGTCGATCCCCGTGTCCCGAAGCGACGACGTACGCATGCGTATACGTACACGTACACTGACGGGTATGGCATGCCGCATCAGCGAGTTGGTCATCGACGTCGCCGACCCCGACCGGCTCGCCGCGTTCTGGAGCGAGGTCCTCGGCTACGTCGAACTCGGCCGGGAAGACGACGGAAGCATCGAGATCGGGCCGCCCGACGCCGGCTTCGGCGGACCGCAGCCCACCCTCGTGCTCAGCCCCAGCAGCGACCCGCGGCCCGGGAAGCTCCGACTGCACATCGACGTCAACGCCACCGACCGCGACCAGGACGCCGAGTTGGAACGACTGCTCGCGCTCGGCGCCAGGCCCGTCGACATCGGCCAGACCGGCACCGAGAACTGGCACGTCCTGGCCGACCCCAACACGTCTGACTACCAGTTCTGAGGATACGCGCACGTCAGCGCCAACGACAGGGCCCCGCACGGCACTTGGCCGCACGGGGCGTTTTGCTGTCTCGGCGCCCGTCTACGGGGCGCGTAGCTCGTCCTCGGGGGTCGGTCCCGCGCCGAGCGCCACGGCGTGGCTCGGGCAGGCGTACAGGGTCGCTCCGGGGCCGCTCTGCCGCTCGATGTACCGCACCGGAACGGGGGCGTACGTCCACTGACGACAGCGGCAGCACGCCGCGCCGTGGGGCTCGGGTGCGGAACCGGAGAGCGCAGCTATGTACATAGCGGCGGTCACGCTGCGACCCCCTGACGCTTGCTGCGGACGCCGGTGATGTTGATGGTGGGGAAGTCGTAGTCAACGCCGATTTCGGAGAACGCGGCGGCCCACCATCGTTCGCGTTGTTCCGGGGTGAGCGAGCGGGTTTCCTCGGCGTGGAAGATGGCGCGTGCGTCGTCTGCGCTTGGTCCTCGCCAGGGACGAGACCACGCGGCGGGGGATTCGGCGCGGGTCACGGACGTGGTCACCGGAGACACGGCGGAGGTGGCTCGGCGCTTCCCGCGAGGGGGCAACAACAGCCGCAGCACCCAAAGCAGTGCATGGGCGATAGAGTCACGCATGGTCGTTTCAGCTCCTGTGTTAGCTGTCTCGGCAAGCCCCGATGGACCGGGCCTAATCGGTCCCTCGGGGCGCTTTCGTTTTGGACAAGCGTCAGAGCGTCGATGCCAGCATGGGCGGAAGCTCGTCCGGGTCTAGGGCCGTCACGCCCCGTAATTTGCGGTACAGCCGTTGCGCGAGCATCCCGGGATGGCGGGGCTTGTTGAAGCTGGAATACGCGTCTTGCTCGGACGGAACCCAGCGCGCTAGATCATCTCTGACGCGGTAGAGCGTTCCCGACACGCCGCTTAACACGGACTTACGGACCAGCAGCACCCGCACGCTCTCTTCACCTCGCAGGAACGGGCAGCGCCGCAGCGACGAGGGCAGACAAGATCGGCATACGGGCGGCGCGTCGGTCGTGATCCTGTTGAGTGGCTTCGGTTCCTCCCATGGACGCTGCCACTCAACGAATACGGTGCCCTCGTCCGTCTCTGCCGGTTTCGCGCAGACCTGACACAGCAGCCCTTCCATGCATTCGCGCTGCCGCAACGGGTCCATGCAAGCCCACAGAACATGCCCGCGCTCGTCCTCGGGCGGCCTGGTCATGCGGGCCCACAGGTTGCCGTGCGCGTCACGGTCCTCGGGACGGGGGTGCAGATAGGCAAGATGAGGGATGCCGTTACGCGGCACCTCCACGCACATATCTGCCTCACGGGGGCCAAGCTCATTGCTGTAGCGGTGACGTAGGGAACGAGAGCGGGCACAACTCAGCTTTCTGTGCGAGAGGGAAAGGGCCGACCCGCCCGTGCGCCATTGGTGCAGCACCCGGACGGGGCGGGCGGAACCTTGCACGGTGCGCACCATGGGTTGGTCCCTCATCCCTTGCTGAACGCGCCCGGCGGCCCCGCAACGGGTCTTGCAACCCGTCTCGGCGCTCGTCCCCGAGAGGGGGCGGTAGGGTCCGAAACGGGCGTCTGCGGAGGTGGTGACAGCTAGGCTCCGGACATGCCCGAGCCTTTCGTGAACGGCGACGTGTACCACCTGGCGTGCGGCGTGTGCCCGTCGCGCGTCCACCCGGTCGGGGAGTTCGACGTGTTCGAGCGCCCGACCCCGGAATGCCCGTTCAACAAGGCCGACGGGCACCGGTACTTGAGCGACGGAACACCGGTCTGCGTCCACCCCGAAAAGGTCGGGCTGCCTGCGGGGCGCTACAAGAGCGAGGGCGCACCGCTTGCTGTCGAACTGGATCTACCGCCCGACCCTTCCGAAGTGGTTCCGTACTTGCGTGACGTGCTGTGGAGCGTCGCCCCCGTCCTCCTCGATGACCTGATCTCTCAAGCACAGGAACAGGTACGGGAGCGGTTTCCCGAGTTGGACCCGCTTACCGTGATGCGGCGGGCCCTCGGCTGACCGCTACGCGGGCACGGCGGAGAGTTCGTCCGCCGAGAACGTGAAGCTGTGCGCCTGTCCCTGCTTACGGAACCCCATGGCGGCGTACTTCTGGTCCAGCCACGCGAGCCGGCGGGTGACCTCCTCGGCGGGAAGCCACAGCCGAGGGTCCGGCTCGCCCCACGCGGCGCGGTACGCCTGGTGGGTGTAGTCCTCGGGCCGCCAGTCGGTGTGTTCCTGGTCGGTCTGGTGGATGATCGAGACGCCGACCCGCGCCGTGATGCGGGCCAGAAGCTGCGGCTGCGCGATCATCGCGTGCGTCATCTCGTCCACGGGCACGGCGACGGGGATTTCCGCCGCGCGCTCGTCGCCGGTCATCTCGAACACGGCGGCCTTGAGGCAGAGCGCCCGCAGTCCCTCGGTCAGCAACTGGTGCTTGTCCTGCTCCTGGTCATACTCCGCGACGACAACGGAGCCGGTGAAGCACTGCCAGTCGGAGTCGTACTTGAGGCTGGCGGTCTGGAAGGCGGGGAACTCCGGGTCCGCCTCGATGGCCGACAGGATCTCCAGAGCGCGCTCGGCGACGCGCTCCACGCGGGGAAGGGTGTTCACGCTGTTCTCCTTCGCTCGTCTTTCGCGGTTGTGTTCGTGTGCTCGGCCCCGCCCCGTTGATCGCGCGGTGGTCGAGCGATCCGCCCCCGGTTGAGCTACCGGCCGTGATCAGTACCGGTGCCCCGAGATGTCCCTGCCGGGGGCGGAAGTCGTGGCCCGCCCTGGTCACAGAAAGGGGATGAGCCAACCCGACGTGCGACGAGCCTTCCTGTGGCTCGTGCGACCAGGGCGGGTGTATGTGGGCTGTCCGTCAACGGCGGGCAGCGTGGTGCCGGACTTGGACGGGGGCAGGGTTACGGGCCAGACGGTCAGGGTGTAGCGACACCCGCTGTCAGGGATGACCACAGATAGCGGGGCGCCTTCCCGGAGTTGGTCCCGCGCTGCGCGCTCTTCCTGGGGATCGGTGGCCCACACGCGCAACTCGGTGGGCGCGTCGGGGACGGGCACCGCTGCGCATTCGGTCGGTACGAACCATGGCGAGCGTGCCGGATCAGGGTCGAGCCGATCCGCGATGCGCTCGGCCTGGCCGCGTAACCACCGCAGCGCGAGTTTCGGCGAGATCGTTTGGAAGGTGCCGAGCACATACGGGACCACTTCACGCGTCCCGTACACCTCTCCTTCCGCGAGCACTTCGCACCAGTAGGCCCGACCCGCTATGCCCGCACTGGACCGCTCGGGGTTCCCCACGGCCGTTCGTGCGTGCTTCTCCATGTCCGGGCCCTCCTTGCGGTGTCGTCCCTTGTGGTGGCTGTGCTCGCACTAGGCAACCGTCCGACCACGCACAGCGGTACCGTTGAGAAGAGGGCAGGAGTTAAGAGCGTTAAGCGGTCAGAGCACGGGAGTTGGGGCCAGTGACGACACGACAGCCGAACGCCGGACTTGAGCGGCTGTACCGCGAGAGCGGGTGGACCCTGCGGCAGTTCGCCCAAGAGGTCAACCGCATCGGAACCGAACGCGGGACCCCTCTCAAGTACCAACAGCCCTCAGTGCACCAGTGGTTAAGTGGCCACCTGCCGAAGGAAACTGTTCGGCCGCTGATTCTGGAAGCACTCGCCCGAAGACTGCTCCGTCCCATCACGCACAGTGAGGCAGGCTTTCCGCAGACTCCCGAAGATCAGGAGCCCGACCACCCCAGTACGGTTGAAGGGTTGCTAGACCTGGGGAGGCAGGACATGGACCCATCGCGCAGAAGTGTTCTCGGGGTTGGCCTATTCGCTGTCGCGCTGACTGTCCCAAACTGGCCCGAAGTCGTGGGCCGCATGGAAGCCGCCCAAAAGGGAAACGTTCAGCGCATAGGAATGGCTGACGTTCAGACGGTTGCCGCGATGACCGAGAAGATTTCGGATCTGGACGACCAGTTCGGCGGCAGAACTGCACGCCCAATGGCGGCGGCCTTCCTTGTTAACACTGCGGCCCCATATCTGCGTGCAGAAGCACCCAACCACGTACGCAAAGCGATGATGGGTGCGGTTTCGGACCTCTGTTACCTCACTGGATACATGGCGGTGGACGAGGGGCTTCATGGATTGGCTCAGCGCTACTACCTCAAGGCGCTGGAACTTGCCGGAGCCTCAGAAGATCATTTGACCTTCTGTACGACGCTCCGAGGGATGAGCGTTCAAGCGGTCGACTTGGGGCATGGAGCAGAAGCAATGCGACTTGCAGATGCCGCTGCCGCCGCCTCGCCGAAAGCGGGCCCCCGAATGCGCGCGTTTCTGGCAGGGCAACAAGCTCACGCGGCAGCTCAAACTGGAGATCGAATTTCCGCACGCTCCTATTTGAGTGAAGCTGAAGTCGCCATGGAAAAGGCCGAGTCCCAATCGAAAGCCTTCGGCTCATATGACCCGTCATCATTGCTCTATCACACAAGTCAAGTCAAATTCGAGCTTGGTGACGTGACCGGATCAATCTTGGCCATGCAGCAATCAGACCGAATTCGCCAGAGCGTTTATCGGCGAGCGCGTGTTCGCCATCGCTGCACTCTTGCTGAACGACAACTCGATCTAGGGCACCTTGAAGCGGCGTGCGAAACCTGGACTCTCGCACTGGATGACTATCCAAGCCTGCAATCCGGTCGAGCGGACGAGCGAATTAGAACCATGCACAGTCGCATTCGGCCCTACCTAAAGAATCATGCAGCGCGTGACCTGTTTGAGCGAGCACGCCTGGTGACTCCTGCACGCCTGATGTCGCAGTAGGAAGCCTCATGCGGATCAGTCGCGAAACGACGAAAGGCCCGACACCTTCCGCAATAGCGAAAGAGTGTCGGTCCGGTGTCAGGGCGTCCACAGAAACGCCCTAATGAGCTCTGCGAACTCGGCGATAGTGGCGCGCATTTCGGGCCCGGGGTCGTACCCGGGGACCGTGACGACGTGCGTTGTCTGGATGGGGCCGACTAGCCGCAGGAATTCGGCGGTCACGTACTCGTCCGCCCAATCACCACGGATGTTGGCGGACTTCTCGCACATGAACCCGCGCGAGTACGGGTTGCACTTGTACGTGGGGTGCTGGTTCTTTTTGCTGTCCTGCTTGTTCAGGTACATGCGCCCGCCGCACGAGTCGCAGTGGATGACCCGCAGTAGAAGCGCGTCCGTGTCCTTCCGGTCCCCGTTTTCAATGCTCCGCTCGTCAAGCACCGCGCCGATGCGGTCGAACTCCTCGCGGGTCATGATCGGCTGTGTGGTCGCCATGATCGGGTTGCCCTCGGCGTCGCGCACGGGCTTGCCTCGGTGCATCTTCCAGCCGAGCAGCGTTTCGTTACGCAGCATCCGCGTAATGACCGCCGGGTTCCACAGGAACGCGTCCTTAACGAGCCCCTTGACCCCGCCAGTCTTCCCGCCCTTCTCGCGGCCCTTCTTCACCGCCCAGTGATCACGCGGGCTCGGAACGGTGTTCGCGTTGAGCCCCACGGCGATAGCCGAAACGGTCTTCCCCTCGAACAGCTCTCGGACGATCCGTTCAATCACCTTCACGGCGTCCGGATCGGGAACCAGCGTCCAGCCGATACCGCCGTGTTCCTTGGGCATGGGGGCGGGCATGTAGCCGTACGGCGGGCGACCGCCACCGCGCCACCGTAGTGCCATACTCCGCAGTGCGGCCATAGCGCCGGTAACGCGCGGTCGCTGATGCTCTGCGCCTCCACCTGAGCGGCAAAGGCAAACATCGTCATTTGGAGTTCCGCCATGGGGTCCATGGGGTTGCGGAAGTCAAAGACGAGCTTTCCCCCGCCGATGCCCTCGGCGAATACCAAAACCTTTCGGTGCGTACGGGCCCACTTGGCAAGCTCGTGCATGTCGGCCATGGACCTGATGGCGCGGTCAAACCGCCACCACACCAAGGCGTCAAACTCATCAGGGCGGGCGAGCCACTGACCGAGGGCGGGACGGTCAAAGGGGCTGATCTTGGAAGCGGAGACATCAAGGTCCACCGCTTCGCGGAGCTGGTCACCCTCGCCGAAGCTGATGTTGTGCGCAGCTGCTGCCTGGTCGTCTGCTTCGCGCTGTCGGTCGGGGCTGGTGGTCTCGTCGGTCAGTACGGACAGGCGGACGCACCGCACGCCCCGAAGGGTCTCGGTGTAGACCGTGCCCGCGAGGGGGTTCCGGGGTTCATGAGTCTTCTCCACGTACTCCGTGGAGGGCAGAGGTTTCCTGCATCCTTTCTTCTCCACACTCTTACGAGAGAGCGAAGGTATCCCGCGCCCATCTTTCTGTGCCCCCCTTGTGGGGGCCGAAGGTGTTGCGCCTGCTTCCTTCTCCATGGAATCCGTAGGGACCAACGGATTCCTGCTCTTGTCTGTCTCCGACTCCCCTTCCACGTCATTGATAGGGAGCGAGACTTGCCCACCCGCGCTTGCAGAGCCGCTGACCAGCACCGATGCACCCACGGCAACACTCCAGAACTGCTAGTTCCGTGTGTTGGGAGACCCGGAAGGCAACGAGTTCTGCCTCCTACACACCCGGCTCCAGCCCCTTTGACCTTGAGCGTTCGGCCGCCCCGTTGCCCCCGGTCAGCGGACATGCGAAAGCCCCGCCCATGCACCACGGGGGAGACACACGGACGGGGCGGTTCAGTGGATCACTGGTGGGTGTGCGTGAGAGTGCTCTGTTCCCGCAGTTCGGACAGCCGACGCTGGTACATCGGCCCGGCAGCGTGAGCACCCCTTGCTTCACTGGGCGTGGACTGTTCGATCAGGTGATGTGCCACGGCCTTCAGATGCGCCGACCACGCGACGACGTGTTGTTGCGCGGTCCGTCCGCACTGCTGCGGCTCACCGGGCAGGCATAGCGGGAGTCGAGGGCCGAGTTTGTTCGCTGCGTGGCGGACGTAGCGAGCGATGGCAGCCCATTCTTCGTCGGTCCGGCGGCCTGCATTGCCGGGCTACGACAGTTGGGGCTGGATCTGGGATGAGATCAGTTCCAGGTGGGCCAGGTCGGTGAGGTCCAGGATCTGGAGGTAGATCCGTGTGGAGCCGATCTCCGCGTACTTGCCGATCTTGTCGACGATCTCGGCCGGGGAGCCGGCCAGGCCGTTGGTCTTCAGCTCGTCGACCTCGCGGCCGATCACGGCGGCCCGGCGCGCGACCTCCTGGTCGTCCCGGCCGGCGCAGACGACGAGGGCGTTGGAGTAGACGAGGTCGCCCGCGGGGCGCCCGGCCGCCTCCGCGGCGGCGCGGACCCGGCCGAACTGCCGCTCGCTGTCCTCGATCGAGGCGAACGGGATGTTGAACTCGTCCGCGTAGCGCGCGGCCAGTCGCGGCGTACGGGTCGCCCCGTGTCCGCCGATCAGCACCGGGATCTTCGCCTGGGCGGGCTTGGGCAGCGCGGGCGAGTCGGTCAGGTCGTAATAGGTGCCGTGGAAGTCGAAGGTGTCCCCGAGCTTGGTCTCCCACAGCCCGGTGACGATGGCCAGTTGCTCCTCCAGGCGGCCGAACTTCTCCTTCGGGAACGGAATGCCGTACGCCTTGTGCTCCTCCTCGAACCAGCCCGCGCCCAGGCCCAGTTCGACCCGGCCGCCGGACATCTGGTCGACCTGCGCGACCTGGACGGCGAGGACACCGGGCAGCCGGAAGGTGCCCGCGGTCATCAGCGTGCCGAGCCGGATGCGGCGGGTCTCGCGGGCCAGTCCGGCGAGGGTGATCCAGGCGTCGGTGGGGCCGGGCAGCCCGTCCACGGTGCCCATCCGGAGGTAATGGTCGGAGCGGAAGAACGCATCGAAGTCAAGGTCTTCGGTGGCCTTCGCCACGGCGAGCAAGGTGTCGTAGGTCGCCCCTTGCTGGGGCTCGGTGAAGATTCGAAGGTCCATACATCCATCCTGCACGGCGTCGCCCTTCCCGACCCCGTCGGCACCCCCTGCCGCCACCGTCCCCGGTCGGGTGAATCACGTCAACCGCGCGCTCGGGTGCCGTGGGGTGCAGTGACCGGTCCCCGCGGTGGTCGTTGGCCGGTCGGGGCCGGACCGTCCGGCGTCCGCGAGGAGGCCGTCATGTCCGAGGAGTCCGTGCCGCGCCCAGCGGGGTCCGGGCAGCCGAACGGGTTGCTGGAGCTGATGGAGGAGTTGATGGTGGCGCTGAACGCGGATCTGTCCGTCCTGAACGCGGATCTGTCCGCCCTGGACGAGGATCTGCAGTCGGCCGGGGGGCTTTGCCGCGCGCCCGCCGACGAGGCCGACCTCGCCTGACGCGGGACGGACGGCTCCCGGCCGGCGCCTACCCCACCTCCGGCTCCGGCAGCGCCGCCTCCTCTCTGGCGGCCAGCTTGCGCAGCATCTCCCGCACGCGGTCGCGGGATTCGTCCGCCGCGTCGATCGCCTCCATGCACTGCCAGTACGTCGTCTCGTCGGCCGCGGCGCTGGCCAGTGCGACCAGGGCGATGCCGACCTCCGCGAGCAGGCCGCCGAGGCACAGCAGTGTGTGGCGGGCGTCGTCCAGTTCTCTGAGCTGGGCCGCGCGTAAGTCCCCGGGGTCGAGGTCCGGCGCGTCCAGGACGCCGCAGCCCCGGCCCGCCAACTCGGTCAGACCCAGTGCCTCGCCGCGCAGTTCGGGTGGTCCGGAGACCGCCAGACGGCTGCCGACCGCCTGGGCCAGGGCCTGCGCCTGCCACACCTCGGCCAGGATCTGAGGCGCGTCGCCGCTCGCGGCCAGGGCGCGCCTGCTCGTCACGATGAGCCGCACCGCGTCCATGCGCCGCCCCCATCTCTCCGACGTGCTCCTCGCACGTCTCGCCCTCACTCCGCTGTCCACTACCCAGAGTGAGGTCCCCTGGGACGAAAAGCCAGAGGAAGGCGGAAATCTGTGGACAACAATTCGGATTCGGCGGCCATTTCGACTTCGGAGAGTGAAAGTGGAACGTAAGGTTACGGGCCCAGGCTCAGTATGGTTACGCGCCCGGGCCCAGTAAGGTTACGCGCCCGCTCCCCCGCGCCCCTTGGCTCCGCCCTCGCGTCCCTCGCCGCCAGCCTCAAGTCCCTCGCCGCCGACCCCGTCGTCTCCCCTGCCGCCCCTCTGGCCGTCTCCCTCGCCGTCCGCGGTCCTGTCCGCGGGCCGGTCCCCCGGCACCGGGAACCTCCGCTCGTTCCGGTCGATCTTCGCGTCCAGTGCGGACAGCGGGTCGACGCCCAGCACTTCGCACAGCTGGAGCAGATAGGCGAGGACGTCGGCGATCTCGTCCCTGACCCGGTGCGCGGAGTCCGGGTCGGCCATGACGCGGGCCGACTCCTCGGGCGTCAACCACTGGAAGATCTCGACCAGTTCGGACGCCTCCACGCTGAGGGCGCTCGCCAGGTTCTTGGGGGTGTGGTAGGGCTGCCAGTTCCGGGCGGCCGCGAACTCGGCCAGGCGGCGCTGCAGTTTCGCCACGTCCAGGTGTTCCGTCACGGGTCCAGGTGTATCACCGGGTCCAGGTCCACCACCGTGACCCCGTCCGTCCCGCCGGCCCATGACGCCTCGCCCACCGTCCCGACGAACCGGATGTGCCCGAGCGCGCACATCCGCGCGGCGTGCCGCAGCAGCCCGGCGCGCTGACGGCCGTCCAGGGCCCGGTCGAGGCCGTCGGCGAGGACGGTGAACCCCCGTATGGCGTCGGGCACCTCGCCGGGCGCGTCGACGTCGAGCACGCCCGGCCCGGTGAGCAGCACCAAGGCCAGCGCGACGTACCGGAGTTCGCCGTCGCCGAGCCGCCCGACGTCGGTGCGGGTGCCGTCGCCCCGGTCGAGCACCGCCCGTACGGTGCCGTCGCCCAGCGGCTCGGCGAGCACATCGGTCACGGGCCCGCGGCAGCCGTAGCGCACCGCGGCGACGAGCCGCGCGTACCGGCGCCTGCACTGCGACCGGGTGCGCCACAGGGCGTCGGCGAGGTTGTCGCAGCCGGGCAGCAGCCGCCCGGAGCCCAGCGGGACGGGTCCGCGCATCCGGTCGGGCCGCGGATCGCAGGCGAAGACGGAGCGCAGGGCGAGAACGGTCTGCTCGGCGGCGGCGAGCACCTGGCGCTGCCCGTCGGTCTTGCCTGCCACGCGCAGCGGCAGCAGCGCGGTGCCGAGCCGGTCGTCGGGGAGCGGGGCACGGGTGACGGGGGCCGATCCCGCCGTGTGCCAGGCGGCCTGTACGGCACGCCGCCCCGGGTCGCGCAGAGCGGTCTCCAGGAGGGTTCGTCCGCCCGCCGTCAACCGTTCGCCCACGATGCGCAGTTCGGGCTCCGCCTGTACGGCGACATCGAGCCGGACGGGGCCCTCGGGACCGTCCGCGGTGCATCCGATGCGAAAGCCTCGGCGGTGCTGGGCGTCGGGTCTGGCCCGCTCGGGCACGCAGGCGGCCGGATCCGGGAAGACCTCCGCGAGCGGGGCGCCGCCGGCCAGCCGGGCGAGCGCCTCGTACGCCCGCAGTGCGGTCGTCTTGCCGCTTCCACTGGGTCCCGCGATGAGGGTGAGCGGCCCCAGCGGGAGATCGGCCCGGCGGTGCCCGGCGAAGGCGGACAGCCGTAGTTCGGTCAGGCCCGGCCGGGCCGTCCCCTCGGACCGCTCCGGGCGGCCCGGCGGCACGCCGAAAGGGGTTGGCGGCACGCCGGAGGAGGTCGGCGGCACGCCGGAAGGGGGCGGCGGCATCCGCCGGCCGGTTCGGGGATGCGCGGCGGGCGGGTCGGGTGCGGCGGACGCGAAGGGCTCGGCCATGCCCGGACCGTAGGGCTCCAGTGCCAGGAGAACCGTTCCGCCCGTGGCACCTTCCTACGATCGGGGGACCGGGCTCAGCCGCCCTAGGTCCTGTCGTCACATTCCCGTCGTCGCCCGGAGGGCCGCCCTGCGGCGTCGTGGGGGTGCCCCCTGCTCGAGCGGAGCCGAGAGCTTGGGGGAGCGTGCTCTCGGTGTGCCGGGCGGAAGTCCTCGTACTGGACGTACTTGGGCTTTCGTCCGGTGCGGCGAGAGTGCGTGCAAGGGGTCGCGGGGCTGGGGGCACCTCCCGGCCGAAGGCTGGGGGAGGGAATGTGGCGACAGGGCCTAGGCCCCGGTCCCCGCCATGAGTTCGCTGACCTCGATGCCGGGCGGGGTGAGCAGGAACACATTGCGGTCGACGCGGTGCATCCCGCTGCCCAGTCCGAAGACCACGCCGGTGCTGAAGTCGAGGACGCGCTTGGCGACATCGGTCTCGGCGCCGGTGAGGTCGAGCAGGACGGGGATGCCGGCCATCACGGTCTCGGCGACCTCGCGGGCGTCCGCGAACACGTTGATCCGCAGGACAACGAACCGGCGGCGGGTCTCGGTCTCCGCGTCCGGGTGTGCGCGGTGGTCCACCGCGGACGGCCAGGCGTCCCGGCCCCGCAGCGGCACGACCTGGGCGAGCCCTTCCCACTGTTCATCGGTGGCGTCGTAACGGTTCACCGGCTCCCCCCGACCTGACTCGCGCTCCATGCCTTCACTGGCCAATTCTTACGCCAAGTCACCCGTTCGGCCCAACAGCGACACGAAGGGCGACCGGTCCCGGCCGTCCACCGCCGACGGATCTCCGGCCACATGTACGCATACGCCCGGTTCTTACCGCCCTCACACCGGACTCTTCACCTCCTGTGGGACCCCGCACACCGGCCGCGACTACGTTGCCATGTCGTGCACTTGGCAGAAACACAACTGGTGGCACCCGGGCGGCGGACGCAGTCGGCGGTGTCCGCGGCCCGGGAGAATCCCGACGCTCCCGCACAGTGGCACCGCGTCCTCACACTTCTGGCCGATGTGAGCCTGTTCATCGGCACCCGGTCGGTGTGGACGCAGGCGGCCACGCACCGCCTGGTCCTCGCGGCCGTGATCTCCGTGTGCTACGCGGCCATCCTGGTCACCGGCGTGCTGGCCCTGACGGTCCGTCGGACCCGCTCGCTGGCCCGGCTCGACCTGGTGGTGCTGGTGACGGCGGTCACCCTGGTCCTGTGCACCTGGGCCCTGAACCACGGCGGCGGCGACGAGGCGGTCCTCACCACCCAGGCCGCCCGGGAACTCTCCGCCGGGCACACCGTCTACGGGCAGCCCTGGCCCTGGCTGTTCACCGGCAAGGGCGTGGCGCTGACCCCGACGACGAGCGGCGGCTACGACCTGACGTACGGCTATCCGCCGCTGGCCCCGCTGCTGACCGCGCCGTTGCTGTGGCTGGGCCATGGCGGCGCGCCCGCCACGGCGGTGAGCACCGGGGCGCTCGTCGTGGGCGCGGTCACGCTGTGGCGGATGCTGCCCGCGCCGTGGCGGTCGGCGGCGACCATGGCCTGTCTGGGCTTCGGCTTCCTGCCGACGTACGCGCGGCTCGGCTACCCGGCGATCATCGGGCTGGCCCTGCTGGTGCCGGTGGTGGTGCGCTGGCCGCGGATCGGGCGGGGCGGGCGGCTGGGCGCCGCCGGGATCGCCCGGGCCGCGTGCCTGGGCGCGGCCTGCGCCGCGCAGCAACTCCCCTGGTTCGTGGCGCCGTTCCTGCTGGCCGGCCTCTACGCCGTGCGCCGCGGTGAACTGGGCGGCCGGGCGGCCGCCCTGGTGATACTGCGGCTGGTCGGGGTCGCGGCCACCGCCTGGCTGCTGATCAACACGTACTTCGTCGTGCAGGAGCCGGGTCCCTGGCTGGACGGGATCGCGCTGCCGCTGACGCAGGGTGCGGTGCTGCACGGTCAGGGCCTGGTGGGCGTCTCGCTGTACTTCACCGACGGCAGCGACCGCCTTGACTGGTACGGGCACGCGAGCATGTTCCTGGCGGCCGCGCTGCTCGCGTTGTTCGTGCTGTTCGTCCGGCGGCTGGGTCCGGCGGCGACCGCGCTGCCCTGGTGCGCCTTCTTTCTGGCGATCCGCTCCCAGGACGGCTACTACCTGATGATGACGCCACTGTGGCTGGCGGCGGCGGTCACGGCCGGGCCCGCAGAGTTCGAGCATGCCTGGCAGCCGCGGCCCCGGCCGCTGACGGGTGTGCGCCGCCGGGCCGCGCTGGTCGCCGTGAGCGCGCTACTGGTCTCCCCGGCGCTGCTGAGCGCGGCCCTGGCGGTGACCGGCGCGCCGCCGCTGCGGATGCGGGTCACCTCGGTGCGGCACGCCTCCGCGGACGTGGTCTCGGCGCTCACCGTGCGGGTGACGAACTCGGCGGGTGACGCACTCACCCCGCACTTCACGCTCACCACCGGCCAGGGCATGAGCAGGTACTGGTCACAGGTGCGCGGCCCGGCGACGATTCCCGCCCACAGCACGGCGACCCTGGAGCTCCGGCCGCCGGGGGGCCGGTTCCCCCTTCCCCGGCCGAGCGTGCGGATCCGGCTGCGCGCGTTCACGGCCACTCCGCAGACCCTGTCCAGTCAGGACGTACGGCTGCGGGGGACCGGCGGCGCGGGCTGACGGTCGGTTCAGGCCGCCCGGCGCGTTGGTGCGCCCCCGCGCGTTGGTGCGCCCCCGCGCGTTGGGCCGCCGCCGCGCGTTGGTGCGCCGCCGCGCGTTGGTGCGCCGCCGCGCGCCGGTTCAGGCCGCCGCGCGGGTGAACCGGAGCGTGGCGGTCACGGTCGTCAGGCCGCGGAGCATGCCGAGCTGGTTCCAGCCCAGGCCGAACTGTTCGCGGTCCACGGTGAACTCGGTCTCCAGCGTGAACGCGTCGGCGTCGGCCTTGGTGAGCTGCGCGGTCACGGTCTGCGGGCGGCTGATGCCGCGGACCGTGAGCCGACCGGTGATCTGCGCGCTGCCGTCGCCGTCGCGGAGTTCGGCGCCCTGCGCCGCAAAGGTGATCTCCGGGTGGTGGTCGGCGTCGAAGAAGTCGGCCGAGCGCAGATGGGCGTCGCGTTTGGCGCTCTTGGTGTCCAGGGAGGCGGCGCCCAGGGTCACGGTGCCGGTGGCGGAGCCGTCGGACCGGACCTCGCCCTGGCCTGCGACCGCGGCGAAGGTGCCCTTGACGGTGACCAGGCCCCAGAAGGTCTTGTGCCGCAGCGCCACGGCGGAGGCGGCCGGATCGACCTTCCAGAGACCTGTTTCCACGGCGACGGTCATGGTCGTACCCCTTCGATGACTGGCTCGAATCAATGGCTCGAATCAATGGTTCGAATCAATGGTTTGAATCAACGATTCAAGTCGATGGTTCGAGTCGATGGTTCAAATTTGGATGAGCCAAACGCTAGCCTACGATCCAAATTTGGACAACAGTTAGACTCGAACCCATGGCCGCCCACGACGAACCCCCCGCCGACCGGCCCGCATGCCCCTCCGCGGAGGGAACCGGGCTGCTCCCCGACGAGTTGCGCGCCTGGATGCTGCTGCTGGCCGCGACCGGGGCGGCGGAGCAGCGGCTGCGCTCCGTGGTGAAGCAGGCCCTGGACATCTCGCACGACGAATTCCTGATCCTGTGTCTGCTGGCCGAGCAGCCGCAGGGCGGTCTGCGTATGACCCGGATCGCCGAACTGCTCGGCCGCCCCAAGACCCGGCTCACGTACCAGATCGCCTGCCTCCAGCGGCCCGGACTGGTCACCCGGACAGCCGTCTGCGGGGACAAGCGGGGCGTGGAGGTCGCCCTGACCGACAAGG
Organism: Streptomyces sp. NPDC004752; assembly: GCF_053601275.1. NCBI lineage: Bacteria > Bacillati > Actinomycetota > Actinomycetes > Kitasatosporales > Streptomycetaceae > Streptomyces > Streptomyces sp. NPDC004752. The sequence continues at coordinate 92,085 of NZ_JBSGBN010000016.1, forward strand.
CACGGCGGCTGCTGCGGGAGTCCTCCGGGCTGATCGCGGAGGCGGTCAAGGACGCGCTGGCCGAGTTCGTCGGACCGGCCCAGCGCGCGGCCGTCCTCGGCCTGCTGCCCGGACTCGCGGACGGGACCCGCTGACGGGCCGACGCCCGGCCGACGCCCGGCCGACGCCCGGCCGACGCCGGTCCGCGCGTCCCCCGCGGAAGCCCGAAGAGGCACAGGTCACAGGGGTGGCGAGGGCAACGTCACAGCGCGTGCTCCGCTGCCGTGCGAGCGGGCTGGCCTAGCATCCGAGCATGACGGTCCTGCCTGACGACGGGCTCTCACTGGCCGCCGAGTTCCCTGACGCGACACACGAGCAGTGGCAACGCCTGGTCGAGGGTGTGCTGCGCAAGTCGGGCAAGGAAGCCTCGGGTGCGGCAGCGGAGGACGCCCTGTCCACGACGCTGGAGGACGGGCTGCGCACCCGCCCCCTCTACACCGCGCGCGATACCGCGCCCGAGCCCGGCCTGCCCGGCTTCGCCCCGTTCGTCCGCGGTGGCCGCCCGGAGGGCAACACCGTGACCGGCTGGGACGTACGGCAGCGGCATGCGGCGCTCGCCGACGGCGCGGTCCTCGCCGACCTGGAGAACGGCGCCACCTCGCTCTGGCTGCTCGTGGGCGCGGGCGGCATCCCCCTGCCCGCGCTGCGCCGCGCGCTCGACGGCGTCCATCTGGACCTGGCGCCGGTCGTGCTGGACGCGGGCCGGGACGTCGAGGCGGCAGCGGCGCAACTGCTGGGGCGGTACGAGGAGCAGGGCCTCGCCCCCGAGGCGGCACGCGGCAATCTCGGCGCGGACCCGCTCGGGTACGAGGCCCGCACCGGCGACCGGCAGGACTTCGCCCCGGTCGCGGCGCTCGCCGAGCGCTGCGCCGACGGGTACCCGGGGCTGCGCGCGCTGACCGTGGACGCGCTGCCGTACCACGAGGCCGGGGGCTCGGCCGCGCAGGAACTCGGCGCCTCCCTCGCCACCGGCGTCGCCTATCTGCGCGAGCTGACCGGGGCCGGGCTGACCGTCGAACAGTCCTGTGCCCAGCTGGAGTTCCGGTACGCGGCCACCGCCGACCAGTTCCTGACCGTCGCCAAGCTGCGCGCGGCGCGCCGACTGTGGGCGCGGGTCGCCGAGGTGTGCGGCGCGCCGGACGCGGGCGCACAGCTCCAGCACGCCGTGACCTCGCCGGTGATGGCGACCCGTCGCGATCCGTGGGTGAACATGCTCCGGGCGACCGTGGCGACGCTGGCCGCGGGGGTCGGCGGCGCCGACGCGGTGACCGTGCTGCCGTTCGACCACGCGCTGGGTCTGCCGGACGCGTTCGCCCGCCGGATCGCCCGCAACACCTCCACGATCCTGCTGGAGGAGTCGCATCTGGCCCGGGTGATCGACCCGGCGGGCGGCTCCTGGTACGTGGAGCGGCTCACCGATGAACTCGCCCACGCGGGCTGGGAGTTCTTCCGGTCGATCGAGCAGGACGGCGGCCAGGCGGCCGTACTGCGCTCGGGCCGGATCCGCGCCGACCTGGCGAAGACCTGGCGGGAGCGCACGGCGCGGCTCGCCACCCGGCGTGAACCCATCACCGGCGTCAGCGAGTTCCCGCACCTGGCCGAGCAGCCCGTGACCCGCGCGCCGGCGCCCGAGCCGCCGTCCGGCGGGCTGCCGCGGGTCCGCCGCGACGAGGCGTTCGAGGCGCTGCGCGCCCGCTCCGACGCCCATCTGGCGGCGACCGGATCCCGGCCGCGGATCTTCCTGGCCGCGATCGGCCCGGCCGCCGCGCACACCGCGCGCGCCACGTTCGCCGCCAACCTCTTCCAGGCGGGCGGCATCGAGCCGGTCACCGAGGGCGACTTCGCGGACAGCGGCGCCACCGAGGCCGTGCTGTGCTCCAGCGACGCGCTCTACGCCGAACAGTCCGAGCAGATCGCCGCGGACCTCAAGGCGGCCGGTGCCCGGCAGGTGTCCCTGGCGGGCCGGCCCGCCGGATACCCGGGCGTCGACTCGTACGTCTTCGCGGGCTGTGACGCCGTCGCCGTGCTGTCCGCGACCCTCGACCGCATGGGAGTGTCCTGATGGGAATCCCCGACTTCTCCGGCATCGACCTGGGCAGCCCGGACCCGGCGGGCACCGCCGCGGACTGGCGCACGGCCGTGCGGCGGGCCACCGGGGGCGAGGAGCCGCTGTGGGAGACACCCGAGGGCATCGGCGTCAGGCCGCTGTACACCGGCCATGACCTGGCGGGCCTGGACTTCCTGGACACCTACCCGGGCATCGCGCCGTATCTGCGCGGCCCGTACCCGACGATGTACGTCAACCAGCCCTGGACGATCCGCCAGTACGCCGGTTTCTCCACCGCCGAGGAGTCCAACGCGTTCTACCGGCGCAATCTGGCGGCCGGTCAGAAGGGCCTGTCGGTCGCCTTCGACCTGCCCACGCACCGCGGCTACGACAGCGACCATCCGCGGGTGACCGGTGACGTCGGCATGGCGGGCGTGGCCATCGACTCGATCTACGACATGCGGCAGCTGTTCGACGGCATCCCGCTGGACCGGATGACCGTGTCGATGACGATGAACGGCGCCGTGCTGCCGGTGCTCGCGCTGTACATCGTGGCGGCCGAGGAACAGGGCGTGCCGCCCGAGAAGCTGGCCGGGACCATCCAGAACGACATCCTCAAGGAGTTCATGGTCCGCAACACGTACATCTATCCGCCGAAGCCGTCGATGCGGATCATCTCCGACATCTTCGCCTTCACCTCGCGGCGGATGCCCCGCTACAACTCGATCTCCATCTCCGGCTACCACATCCAGGAGGCGGGCGCGACGGCCGACCTGGAGCTGGCGTACACGCTCGCGGACGGCGTGGAGTACATTCGCGCGGGCCGGGCGGCGGGCCTGGACGTGGACGCGTTCGCGCCCCGGCTCTCCTTCTTCTGGGCGATCGGCATGAACTTCTTCATGGAGATCGCGAAGCTGCGGGCGGCCCGGCTGCTGTGGGCCAAGCTGGTCTCTCAGTTCGCGCCCAAGAACACCAAGTCGCTGTCGTTGCGCACCCATTCACAGACCTCGGGCTGGTCGCTGACCGCACAGGATGTGTTCAACAACGTCACCCGTACCTGTGTGGAGGCGATGGCGGCCACCCAGGGCCACACCCAGTCGCTGCACACCAACGCGCTCGACGAGGCGCTGGCGCTGCCCACCGACTTCTCGGCGCGCATCGCCCGCAACACCCAGCTGCTCATCCAGCAGGAGTCCGGCACCACCCGGGTCATCGACCCGTGGGGCGGCAGCGCCTACGTCGAACGGCTCACCCACGACCTCGCCCGCAGGGCCTGGCAGCACATCGAGGAGGTGGAGCGAGCGGGCGGCATGGCGCAGGCCATCGACGCCGGCATCCCCAAGCTGCGGGTGGAGGAGGCGGCGGCCCGCACGCAGGCCCGTATCGACTCGGGGCGGCAGCCGGTGATCGGCGTCAACACCTACCGGGTCGACAGCGACGAGCAGATCGAGGTCCTGAAGGTCGACAACTCCGCCGTGCGCGCCCAGCAGATCGAGAAGCTGCGCAGGCTGCGCGCGGAGCGGGACGAGACCGCCTGCCGGGACGCGCTGGACGCGCTCACCCGGGCCGCCGACGGCGAGGGCAACCTGCTGGAGCTGGCCGTGCACGCGGCGCGCGCCCGGGCCACCGTCGGCGAGATCTCCGACGCCCTGGAGAAGGTGTACGGGCGGCACGCGGGCCAGATCCGTACGATCTCCGGCGTGTACCGCAACGAAGCAGGCGAGTCCCCGTCCGTGGACCGCACCCGCGCCCTGGTGGACGCCTTCGAGGAGGCCGAGGGGCGCCGGCCCCGCATCCTGGTCGCCAAGATGGGCCAGGACGGCCACGACCGCGGTCAGAAGGTGATCGCGACCGCCTTCGCCGACCTGGGCTTCGACGTCGACGTCGGCCCGCTGTTCCAGACCCCCGCCGAGGTGGCCCGCCAGGCGGTCGAGGCGGATGTGCATGTGGTCGGGGTGTCCTCGCTGGCCGCCGGCCATCTCACCCTCGTACCGGCGCTGCGCGAGCAGCTCGCCGCGGAGGGCCGGGAGGACATCATGGTCGTGGTCGGCGGGGTGATCCCACCGCAGGACGTGCCGACCCTGCTGGAGATGGGAGCCACGGCCGTGTTCCCGCCCGGCACGGTGATCCCGGACGCGGCGTACGACCTGGTGCAGCGGCTGTCGGCCGACCTCGGCCACGACCTGTAGGGCGCCATGGCGGCGATGGATCTCGACACCTATGTGAAGGGCGTGCTCGACGGGCGCCGGGCGATCGTGGCCCGCGCGATCACCCTCGTGGAGTCCACCCGGCCGCAGCACCGGGTGCTGGCGCAGGAGTTGCTCACCGAGCTGCTCCCGCACGGCGGCCGGGCCCGGCGGATCGGCGTGAGCGGGGTGCCGGGCGTGGGCAAGTCGACGTTCATCGACGCGTTCGGCACGCTGCTGACCTCGCTGGGGCACCGGGTGGCGGTGCTCGCCGTCGACCCGTCCTCGACCCGTACCGGCGGCTCGATCCTCGGGGACAAGACCCGGATGGAGCGGCTGGCCGTGGACCCGGCGGCGTTCGTGCGGCCCTCCCCCAGCGCGGGCACGCTGGGCGGGGTGGCCAGGGCGACCCGGGAGTCGATCGTGGTGATGGAGGCGGCCGGTTACGACGTGGTCCTCGTGGAGACCGTCGGCGTCGGCCAGTCGGAGACCGCGGTCGCCGACATGGTCGACTCCTTCCTGCTGCTCACCCTGGCCCGTACCGGCGACCAGTTGCAGGGCATCAAGAAGGGGGTCCTGGAGTTGGCCGACGTGATCGCCGTGAACAAGGCGGACGGCCCGCACGAGCGGGATGCCAGGACGGCGGCGCGGGAACTGGCGGGCGCGCTGCGGCTGATGCACGGCAGAGACGCGTTCTGGACGCCGCCGGTGCTCAGTTGCAGCGCGCGGGAGTCGACCGGCCTTGACACGGTGTGGGAGCGGCTCGAACAGCACCGTGCGCTGCTGGAGTCCACCGGCCGACTCAGCGCCAAGCGGCGTGACCAGCAGGTCGGCTGGGCCTGGTCCATGGTCCGCGACGAACTGCTCGGCCGGCTGCATGCCGACCCGGCGGTCCGCGCCATCGCCCCCGAGCTGGAACAGCGGGTCAGGGACGGCTCGTTGACGGCGACCCTGGCCGCACAACAGATCCTGAAGACGTTCGGCGAACGGCCGGCCTAGCCCCTGTCGCCTTTCGCCCGGTGGGCAGCGCCCCGAAGGCGCGGGGAACTGCGCGCCCAGCCACGATGCCGTCGCAGCCGACCGACAGCACAGCACGGCCCGCCCCGCGGAGCGCCCAACGCTGGATCAGCGGGCGAAAGGCCGCCCGTACGTCGGACTTGGCGGCCTCGACCTAGGCGTCGGGGCCGGGGCCCTGTTCCGGGGGCGCGGGGGCCGACGGGCGCAGGGAGAAGGGGGCGCGGTGGGATGGGGGTCCTGCCTCTGTCAGCGGTCTGTCGGTTATCAGCGGTCTGTCGGTTATCAGCGGTCTGTCGGTTCCTGCGGCGCCCGGTGACACCACCCCCCGGATCAGGCACACCGCAGCGCCGTCGACAGGGGAACAGTCATGCCGGGCCCGGAGGCCGGGAGCCCCCTTGCGGGGCCACGAAGAAGGTAACGGGGGACGGGGGGCGGCCCGGCCGTCGCTACCCGTCGCGGCCGTCGCCGTTGCTCTCGGGCGGCAGTGGACCCGTCACGGTGGTGAGCCGCCGGTAGGCGGCACGGGCGTTGACCAGGCGGGCGAGCACCGTGCCCACGAGCGTGGCGCCGAACAGGCACGAGAGCCAGAACGTGTCACGGTGGGCGGCCCAGGTGAGGGTGCCCGCCGGGGGGATGCCGAAGCCGTTGAGGAGCAGCCAGCACAGCAGGGCGGTGCCGGGTGCCGCCGCGAAGCGGGCGCACAGCCCGAGCAGGGCGGCCAGCAGGGACAGCACGGTCAGCGCGAGCATGGGCCGGTACGAGCCCACGAGATGGTTGAGGAGGCCCACGAGCACCGAGGCGCCGCCGACGGCACCGGCCCACACCAGCGGCGTCGCGACGGGCTCGGGCACGGGGGTGGCCCCGGAGCCGAATGACATCCACTCGATCATGCTGACGCTTCCTTCCGGTCCTGCCCGGTGCCGACGGAGGGTGGTGCCCGACGGGCCCCGCCGGCCGGTTCCGGGGCGCTCGTTAGAGTGTCACCAACCGTTTTGCAAAGGAACAGTCAAACCGGACAGGGGGCCGAGTGGGCGCCGCACGCATGAGCAGTACGCCGTTGCCGGGCATCGGTGTGCGCTACGACCTGACCACGCGGGAACAGCGGCGCCTGTCGGTGGTGGCCCATCGGGACGGCTCGCGGACGCTCAGCGCGTACCGCGCGGACGACCCGGACGCCTGCGCCCTGTCGGTACGGCTGGCCTCCGGGGAGGCGGACGCGCTCATCGACGCGCTGATGCCCCAACATCACAGCCCGAGCCTGCTGTCGACGACCGAGCTGGGCCTGGTCGCCGAGCGGGTCGAGCTGTCCGCCACGTCCCACTGGAACGGGCGGCTGCTGGGAGAGACCCGGATGCGGACGGAGACCGGTGTGTCCATCGTGGCCGTGCTGCGCCGGGCCGGGGCGATCCCCTCACCCGGCCCGGACTTCCGCCTGGCCGGCGGCGACACCCTGATCGTGATCGGCACCCGTGAGGGCGTGGACGCGGCAGCCGAGATCCTCGGTCGGGAGTGACGGTCCGTGCACTCCTCCGCGGTCTTCCTGATCGAGTTCGGCGCGGTCCTGTTCTGCCTCGGTCTGCTGGGCCGCTTCGCCGGGCGGCTGCAGTTCTCGCCGATCCCCCTGTACCTGCTCGCCGGACTGGCCTTCGGCGAGGGCGGGCTGCTGCCGCTGAACGCCAGTGAGGAGTTCGTCGCCACCGGCGCCGAGATCGGCGTGATCCTGCTGCTGCTCATGCTCGGCCTGGAGTACACGGCGAGCGATCTGGTCTCCAACCTCAAGACGCAGTACCCGGCCGGTCTGGTGGACGCGGCGCTGAACGCGCTGCCCGGCGCGGTGATGGCACTGCTGCTGGGCTGGGGCCCGGTCGCCGTCGTGGTCCTGGCCGGGGTCACCTGGATCTCCTCGTCCGGGGTGATCGCCAAGGTGCTCGGTGACCTGGGGCGGCTCGGCAACCGCGAGACCCCGGTGATCCTGAGCATCCTGGTCCTCGAAGACCTCTCCATGGCGGTCTACCTGCCGATCCTCACCGCCCTGCTGGCCGGTACCGGGCTGGCGGCGGGCAGCGTCACGCTGGCCATCGCTCTCGGGGTCGCCGGGCTGGTGCTGCTCCTCGCGGTGCGCTACGGCCGGCACATCTCGCGCTTCGTCTCCCACGACGACCCGGAGAAGCTGTTGCTGGTGGTGCTCGGGCTGACCCTGCTGGTGGCCGGGGTCGCCCAGCAGCTCCAGGTCTCCGCGGCGGTCGGCGCGTTCCTCGTCGGCATCGCGCTGTCCGGCGAGGTCGCCGAGGGCGCCCACCATCTCCTCGCGCCCCTGCGGGACCTGTTCGCCGCGGTGTTCTTCGTCTTCTTCGGCCTGCACACCGACCCCACGGACATCCCGCCCGTGCTGCTGCCCGCGCTCGCGCTGGCCGTCGTGACCACGCTCACGAAGATCGCCACCGGGTACTGGGCCGCCCACCGGGCCGGGATCTCCGCCAAGGGCCGCTGGCGGGCCGGTGGCACCCTCGTCGCCCGCGGCGAGTTCTCCATCGTCATCGCCGGACTCGCCGTGACCGCCGGGACCGAGCCCTCGCTCGGCCCGCTCGCCACGGCCTATGTGCTGATCCTCGTCATACTTGGGCCGCTCACCGCCCGCTGGACCGAGCCCGTGGCCCTGCGACTGATACGCCGGTTCGGCAAGCCGACGGTCGCGGCCGAGGCACCGGCGGAGGCGGAGGCCGAGGCGACGACCGAGGCGGAGGGCGCGGTCACGGCACCGCGGGACGCCGCGGAGGACCCGGACGCGGTCGGCCGCCCCTGACGCCGGGCCGACCGGCCTGGTCGCCCCGCGTCACCGGGGGCCGGTCGGGCCCGGTCGCCTCTGCCCGGCGGGGTAACCCGACAGCACGCCGTCACCCACCTGCGGCACCATCGTGGCCGAGCGCACAGTTCCCCGCGCCCCTTCAGGGCGCCTGCCCCACCGAGGACGGTCCGACAACACGGCAGCATCCATGGGCAGTTACGCCTTGACCCGACCGCACCCGCCCCACAGGGCAACCCCGACCGCACGCCGTCACCCACCTGCGGCACCACCGTGGCCGAGCGCACAGTTCCCCGCGCCCCTTCAGGGCGCCTGCCCCACCGTGGGCTATCAGGCCGTCGGCTCCTTGTGTCCCACGCCGCACCACATCGGCAGTGGGCCGCCCGCCGAGACGGTGTCGGCGTCGGGGCGCCACTGCGGCAGCTCGACCACGCCGGGGTCGAGGATCCGCGTGCCCTCGAAGAACCGGGACACCTGTGCATGGGTGCGTGGCGTCGCCTGCTCGGCGGCGCGCTCGTTGTAGACGCGCATGGACTGGGAGACCTGGTCGGCGCCGATGTCCGAGGCCGGATGCGACAGCACCAGGAAGCTGCCGGCCGGAAGGGCTTCCAGGAGTCGCCGCGCGATCCCGTACGGGTCGTCCGCGTCCGGGATGTACTGGAGGACCGCCACCAGCATCAGGCCCACGGGCCGGGACAGGTCGAGGGTCTCGCCCGCCTTCGCCAGGATGCGGTCGACGTCCCGCAGGTCGGCCTGGAGATAGTCGGTGACGCCCTCCGGCGTGCTGACCAGCAGGGCCTGGGCATGGGCGAGTACGACCGGGTCGTTGTCGACGTAGACGACCCGCGCGCCCGGGTCGGCCCGCTGCGCCACCTCATGGGTGTTGTCGGCGGTGGGGATACCGGTACCGATGTCGAGGAACTGCCGCACCCCGGCGCGGCTCAGCTCGCGAACGGCTCGGCCGAGGAAGGCGCGGTTGGCCCGGACGGCCGGGATGATCTGCGGGTTCGCCGCCGCCGCGAGGCGGGCCGCCTCCTCGTCCGCCGGATAGTTGTCCTTGCCGCCGAGCCAGGCGTTGTAGACGCGTGCGGGGTGCGCCACCGACGAGTTGAAGGGTGCCATGCCGCCGGTCAATCTGTCGCTCATCGTTCGGTCCTAGTCGTTCGCGTGTGCCGACGCGAGCACACTAACCCACGTTCTGATCATCTCTGATCATCAACGGCCCCTGCGTCAAGGCGCGTTCGGATAGGGAAAAGACCGAGGTCAGCGGCCCCGGGGGGTGGCAGCCCCCGGGGGTACGGGGGGACAGCCCCCGCCCGCTTCGGGTGCCTGGCAGGCTGTCCCGGCCGGTCCGCCGTCACGAGACTCGACAGCATGACGATCTCCACGGACACCTCCGTCGCGGCCGGCCCGCCCGCCCCCCGCCGCCGTGCGCCCGGCTCCGGCTCCGGCTCCGGCTCCGGCTCCGGCTCCGGGGCGGGCAGCGACTTCGCCCGGCTCTCCCAGCGGATCACGGACGCGGGCCTGTTGAAGCGGCGCCCCGGCTACTACACGGTTCGGCTCGGCCTGGTGATCGCGCTGCTGGCGACGGGCTGGGGGATCTTCTTCGCGCTCGGCGACACCTGGTGGCAGCTGGCGGTAGCCGCGTTCATGGCGCTGACGTTCGGCCAGATCGCGCTCGTCGCCCATGACTTGGCCCACCGGCAGGTGTTCCGGCGGCGCCGGCCCAGCGAGATCTGGGGCCGCCTCTTCGGCAACCTCGGCATCGGCATGAGCTACGGCTGGTGGATGAACAAGCACACCCGCCACCACGCCAACCCCAACCACGAGGAACTGGACCCCGACGTCGCCCCGGACATCCTGGTGTGGTCCACCGAGCAGGCCGAGCACAGCCGCGGCCTGGCCCGGCTCATCGGCGGTCACCAGGCCCTCCTGTTCTTCCCGTTGCTGACACTGGAGGGCTTCAACCTGCATGTGGCGAGCGCGCGGGCGCTGCGCTCGCCCTCCATGCGCAGCCGCCTCCTGGAGGGCACCCTGCTCTTCCTGCACATCGCGGGCTATCTGTCCGCGCTGTTCCTGGTGCTCTCCCCCGGCAAGGCGGTGGCGTTCCTCGCCGTTCACCAGTGCCTCTTCGGCGTCTACCTCGGCTGCACCTTCGCACCCAACCACAAGGGCATGCCCACCCTCCGCGGTGACGAACGGCCCGACTTCCTGCGCCGCCAGGTGCTCACTTCCCGCAACGTGACCGGCGGCCTGCTCACCGACGTACTGCTCGGCGGTCTCAACTACCAGATCGAGCACCACCTGTTCCCCAGCATGCCCACGCCCCATCTGCGACGGGCCCAGGTCATCGTGCGCGAGTACTGCGCGGAGATCGGCGTGCCCTACCACGAGACCGGACTGCTCCGGTCGTACCGCGAGGCCCTCACCCATATGCACCGGGTCGGGGAACCGATCAGGCGGCAGCGTAGGGCGTCCTGACGGCGCCGGGAGCGTCACATTCCCTGCCTGCTACGGGCGTTGGCCTCGGCGACCAGCACCCGCAGCACCCCGTAGGGGGGCGTCACTCGTGGCTCAGGAGGTCGGAGATCTGTTCGCCGATCGTCTGCCATGCCTCGTCCGGGAGGTCGCCGAGGTGCTGCCTCCGCAGTGAACGCAGCACCTGCCCGGCGTCGGTGTCGGCCTCGCACGCCGCGCTGCCGCTGAGCACGTCGTAGCCGTCGCGGACGGCGACCCGGAGCCGGGTGCGGTCATCGGCGTCCGCGTGCAGCGCCGTGGCGACGACGAGTGGCGGCGGCCCGCCGGCCTCGCCGGGCAGCTTGCGGTACGCGCTGGCGATCGGGGCCCGCCAGTGGAGGCTGAGCAGCAGCGGGCGTTTGGCGGTGGCCTCGGCCAGGTCGGTCTCATGGATGCCGTCGGCTTCCAGGACCCGGGCACGGGCGTCCAGGACGAGGGCCGCGGGCAGCAGGCACCGCAGGGCGCTGCCGACGATGTTGCCGCCGACGGTCGCCGTCCGGCGCACGGCGCCGGTGCCGACGGTGGCGGCGGCCAGGCGCAGGACGTCCGGTACCCGCTCGTCCACCCGGTTCAGCACGACGGCGCCGCCGAGGGATTCGCCCCCGATGACATTGGCCTCCGGCAGGTCGCGCAGGGACATGGCCTGTTGGGGGAAGCCGTCGCGTTGCCAGGCGGCCCACACCAGTGTCGCCCCGCCGATCGGGACGGCCCCCTCGGCCAGGCACTCCTGGGCTTCGGACACGGACATGGGGAACCGCAGCAGCACGGCGACCGACCTGCCTTTCGTGGGGAGTCGAAGGCGGAAGAGGCAAGGGGTCGACCTTCGCCCCACCGGCACGGCGCATCTTTGCCACACAGCGGGGGGCGCGTAAAGGGCTCACATGGGCATGAGCTTGGGCATGGGCTTGGGCACAAGGATGAGCGCGAACAGGAAAACTGACGGTGCCTCAGAACGGGTGTCCCTGCCGCGCGTAGACCGGACTTCGGGTTGACGCTCCACGGCCGGCCGCGCCGGACCGCCTGAGCGCAAAGTCCGTGCGCGGCGGGTTCAGGACCGGCTTGCCGCCTGCCCTGTCATCCTTGTCATCCTTCGAAGCGATAGCCCATGCCGGGCTCGGTGATCAGATAACGCGGGTGGGACGGGTCCGTCTCCAGTTTGCGGCGCAACTGCGCCATGTAGACCCGTAGATAGTTGGTCTTGTTGCGCTGCGAGACGCCCCAGACCTCCTGAAGCAGGTGCTTCTGCGTGATCAGCCGCCCGGGGTTGGTCACCAGGATCTCCAGCAGGTGCCACTCGGTCGGCGTCAGCCGCACGTCCCGCCCGTCCCGTACGGCCCTCTTGGCAAGCAGGTCGATGCTGAAGTGCTCCGTTTCCACCAGGGTCGTCTCGGGGACGAACGGCGTGTCCCCGGTGCGGCGGACCGCGGCCCGCAGCCGGGCCAGCAACTCGTCCATGCTGAACGGCTTGGTGACGTAGTCGTCGGCGCCCGCGTCGAGCGCGGCGACCTTCTCGTCGGACGCCCGACGGGCGGAGAGGACCAGGATCGGCACCCGGGTCCAGCCGCGCAGCGCCCTGATGACGTCCACGCCGTCCATGTCGGGCAGGCCGAGGTCCAGCAGCACCACATCGGGCTGACGCGCGGCGGCGAGGCGCAGGGCCGTGGTCCCGTCGGGGGCGGCGTCCACGCCGTAATGGCGTGCTTCCAGATTGATCACGAGGGCCCGTACGAGCTGCGGGTCGTCCTCCGCCACCAGCACCCGGGTCATCGGGTCTCACCTTCGTGGATACCCCGGCCTTCAGGCTGGGGAGGAAATGAAGCTCCTGCGGAGCAGGGCAGGGAAAGCCGGTTCGCTGTCAGGGCGGATTGGCGTGCAGTGTCCACCGGTCGGCATCCGCCACTCACATGGAATCTGATAGCGTGTAAGGTATGACGCGGCAAGTCAAGCGGGCGTTCAAGTACCGCTTTTACCCCACGGACGAGCAGGCGGCTGAGCTGTCGCGCACGTTCGGCTGCGTCCGCCTTGTGTACAACAAGGCGCTTCAGGAGCGCACGCGGGCCTGGTACGGCGAGCAGCGGCGTGTCTCCTACGTGCAGTCGTCGGCCGCGCTGACGCAGTGGAAGAAGACAGAGGAACTGGCCTTCCTGACCGAGGTGTCCTCCGTCCCGCTCCAGCAGGTGCTGCGCCACCTCCAGACGGCGTTCGGGAACTTCTTCGCCAGGCGCGCCAAGTACCCCCGGTACAAGAGCCGGAAGAAGTCGCGTGCGTCGGCCGAGTACACCCGCAGCGCCTTCAACTGGCGCGACGGGCAGCTCACCCTGGCCAAGACGGCCACCCCACTGGACATCCGCTGGTCGCGTCCGCTGCCCAAGGGGACGGAACCGACCACGGTGACCGTGTCCCGCGACGCTGCGGGCCGCTGGTTCGTGTCCCTGCTGTGCGAGGACACCATCGCCCCGGCCCCCGCCACCACGGCGGCGGTCGGCATCGACGCCGGGAT
>NZ_JBSGBN010000017.1:0-26282 GCF_053601275.1 Streptomyces sp. NPDC004752
ACCGCAACCGGAACCGTACTCGCCAAACGGGTCCCGGCACGCACCGAGATCGGCGACCAACTCTTCACCCTCGGCGTCCCCTTCGACCCCGACAGCGACGCCACAGCAGGTTGAGAGGCGGTCTCGACCCGATGTGCAGCCGCCCGCTCACACCGTCGGCCACACATCGGTGCAGATCCCACACCACACCCACGCGCACAAGTTGACCGCTCGTATCGCCGACACAGCGAGCGCGAAGCGGGCACCGGTCGCGCGGACCCGAGGCGGTCCCCGGCGCAGGACACCGGGGACCGCCTCGGGTACCTCACGGTGCCACCGCCCCAGTCCCGGCCTGCGCGGCGAGCGCTCGGCTTCGGCTCGACGGCGCAGAACGCAGGATGACCAGACCTCGCCTCATCCCGAGGCGAGCACGATGTGATGAAAGGTCGTAGCCAGGTGGCTGATCATGTCACTGAGCCGGACGGCACACGTACCGTGCGAGGCCGCCCGGCCCCGGCCGGACTGTTGCGCCCGAAGTTGTTGAAAATCAGCCCGAGACTCGCGCCGCTGGTCCTGCTGTCGCCGGCCGTCGTGCTCCTCGCGCTGTTCGTGATCATTCCCCTGGTCGTCGTCGCTGTACTGTCACTGTTCCATTACCAGCTTCTCGCCGGTACGAGCAGTTTTGCCGGGCTCGACAACTACCGGACGGTGCTGAGCAATGGCAGCCTCCAGCAGGCGCTGTGGCACACGGTCCTGTACGCGGTCATCACGGTGCCGGTCATCGTTGTCGTCGGCCTGCTGACCGCACTCGGCATCAATTCGGTCAGCCGCGGATCGAGTCTGTGGCGCACGGCCTTCTTCATGCCTGCGGCATCCACCCTGGCCGCGATGTCGGTCGTATGGACGTGGATGTTCTATCCCAGCAGCGGCGTCGTCGACTCCACACTCGGAGGTGTGCTGGGCTGGACCGACTGGCTCAACTCGACGACCCTGGCGCTGCCGGCGATGGCGGTCGTAGGAAGCTGGCAGGGCATCGGATCAGCGATGATCATGTTTCTGGCGGGCCTGAGCAACGTAAGTCCTGCGGTTGTCGAGGCTGCGCGGCTCGATCATGCCGGCGCGTGGTCACGTTTCTGGCACGTCACGCTGCCCGCGCTGGGCCCTTCCCTCGTGTTCGCCATCGTCGTTGCCACGCGGGACTCCTTGCGTGTCTTCGACCAGATCCAGGTCATGACGCAGGGCGGACCGGTCAACAGCAGCACCACACTGTCGTTCCTCATGTGGCAGCGCGCCGTCACCTTCAGCGACATCGGTGGAGGGTCGGCCATCAGCCTGGTGCTGCTCGCCCTCGTCCTGCTGACCACCTTCGCCCAGCTCCGCACATTTGGCCGACGCCTGGAAGACGCAGGTGCCCGATGACCAGACGCACCCGTACCACTGCTCGCCGAGCCCTCGGGCAGACGGCCCTCCATCTGGCGTTGGCCGTCGGAGCACTGGTGATGCTGTTCCCCTTTTACATCATGCTCCGGTCGGCGTTCACGCCGGAGCCCTACATCCTCGACGGCAGTCTCGGACTGTCGCACCTGACGTTGCAGAATTTCGTCACCGCGTGGCAGCAGACTTCCTGGGGAAATCTTTACCTCTCCAGCTTCTTGTCGACCGCCACCATATTTATCCTTCAGGTTGTCACCAGCGTGCCGGCCGGCTACGCGCTCGCCCGGGTTCGGTTCCGCGGTGCCGCAGCGACCTTCTGGATCGTCATGGCCTGCTTCATCGTTCCGACCCAGGTGGTCGCCATACCCGACTACATCATCCTGTCGAGGGCCGGGCTGAACGACTCACTGCCGGGGCTCATCGTCCCGTTCGCCACCAGCGCCTTCGGTATCTACCTGATGCGCCAGTTCATTCTCTCGGTACCGCAGAGCCTGTTCGACGCCGCCCGACTCGACCGTGTCGGTCCCGTGGCGATCGTGTGGCGCGTCGTGCTG
Organism: Streptomyces sp. NPDC004752; assembly: GCF_053601275.1. Taxonomy (NCBI): domain Bacteria; kingdom Bacillati; phylum Actinomycetota; class Actinomycetes; order Kitasatosporales; family Streptomycetaceae; genus Streptomyces; species Streptomyces sp. NPDC004752. The sequence continues at coordinate 1,968 of NZ_JBSGBN010000017.1, forward strand.
CCGAATGTCAAACCAGCGATCCTGGCCCTCGGCGTCTTCAGCGTCGTCGGCCACTGGAACGATCTTTTCTGGCCGAGCGTGATCCTCCGTACGACCGCGCATGCCACCGTCCCCTACGGAATCACTCAGTTCGCAAACCAGGAGTCGGGTTCGAACTACGGGGCACAGATGGCTGCGGCTACGTTGGCGGTCGCTCCGCTGCTCATAGCCTTCCTTTTCTGTCAACGCCAGTTCATACGCGGAATCTCGCTCTCGCGCGGGCTCGACTAGAGCCCGAACACTTCCACGCCTTCACAACAGACAGGTATGACGATGACCTTGAACAACAGAATCGTTAGTCGGCGCGGTGTCCTTGGTGGTGCCGGCGCGCTGGCCCTCGGTGGCCTGCTGGCCGCCTGTGGGGAATCGAACGGCAAATCCGGCGGCAACGGTTCACGGACCGTGGAGATGGTGCTGTACAACGCCCCTCTCTTCACCTCGCAGGTCAGCGAGAATCTGGGATCCGCCTTCACTCGGAAGACGGGCATCACCGTCAAGGCGATCAATACCGGGACCGCCACCTACGAGTCCGTCGACCAGCGCGTACAGACAGATCTGGTCGCGGGACACATCGACGACATTGCCATGGTGGGCCTCAACCTGCTCGGCTCCTACATCACCGCCAAGCGCGCACAGCCACTCGATGACCTGATGCGCACGGCTGGGTTCGACAAGTCCCAGCTGGCACCGACCACGCTGGCCCTCGGCCAGGACGGCGGCCACACCTATGCGCTGCCCTATGCGATCTCGACTGTCGTGCTGTACTACAACGCGGATGCGTTCAAGAAGGCCGGCCTCGATCCGGCGAAGCCGCCGACGACCTTCGCGGAGATGAAGTCGTACGCGCAGGCCATCGTCTCCGCGAAGGCGGCCAAGTACGGCGTGACCTACAGCAACGACAACAGCGGGAACTGGCTGTTCCAGAACTTCCTGTACTCGAACGGCGGTCGGATGATGAACGACGACCGCAGCAGGATCGAGTTCGACCAGGAGCCGGGCGTCCGAATGCTCCAGTACTGGGCCGACCTGTTCAAGGCCGGCCTTGGCCAGACCATGACGAGGACCCAGATGGCCGACGCATTCGCTCGCGGCGATCTGGCGATGATGCTGTCCAGTTCCGCGCAGGCGGCCAATACCGCAGCCGGTGCGAAGTTCGAAGTCCGTAGCGCGGCCATGCCGGTGCCGGACGGAGGGAAGCTGCGGCTGCCGGCCGGTGGAGCAGCGTTTGTGCTGCTCTCCAAGGACAGCAAGCAGCTCTCCGACGCTTTCCGGGCCGCCCGCACGATGGTCAGCCCGGCGGCCTGCACGTCGCTGGTCAAGGCGTCGGGTTACACCCCTGTCAATACGGTGGCGGCATCGAAGCCGCAGTACCTCGGCGACTTCTTCGAGAAGAATCCGCTCTACAAGCCGGGGAATGACCAGATCAAGAACACCATCCCGTGGTTCGGTTTCCCCGGGAGCAACGCCACCCAGATCACCAAGCTGCTGGACCAGGAGTTGGTTCTGGCGCTGCGCGGGTCGAAGTCGGCGGCCGATGCCCTCAATGAGGCTGCCAAGCAAGCTCAGGGACTCCTGAAGTGACCATCCGTACTGATCCTTCGCCGAAAGGCGGCGCTGTGGCCACCGACACCATTCCCCACAAGGACGCCGGCGTCCACGAACGGTCTGTGACCTGTTCCGGCCTTCGCAAGATTTTTTCCAACGGCGACCGTCCCGCGCTCGATGATGTGGATCTGCACGTTCCCGGCGGACGAATCACGGTGCTTCTCGGTCCGAGCGGTTGCGGCAAGACGACCCTCCTCCGCAGCATCACCGGGCTCGAAAACCCAGACTCCGGTGAGATTCGGATCGGCGAGAAGGACGTCACCTCGGTCGGCGCAGAAGACCGCGGGGTGGCGATGGTCTTCCAGAACTACGCCCTCTACCCGAACAAAACCGTGCGCGGCAATATCGAGTTTCCGCTTCGGATGTTGCGAGTTGAAAAGCAGCAGCGGTCGCAGCGCGCAACGGAAATCGCGGACATGCTGCGTCTGGGCAGTCTCATGGACCGCAAGCCCGCACAGTTGTCGGGCGGCCAGCGTCAACGCGTGGGCATCGGGCGGGCGCTCGTCAGGGACCCTGATGTGCTCCTCATGGACGAACCGTTTTCCAATCTGGACGCCGAGCTTCGCGTGGACATGCGGTCGGAACTTCTGGCCCTTCAGCGAAAGCTGGGCACGACGATCGTATTCGTGACGCACGACCAAGTAGAAGCACTGTCGCTCGCTGATCAGCTTGTTGTCATGCGGGCCGGCCGCATCGAGCAGAAGGGCGATCCGGAGGCGGTCTTCGAAGAGCCGAGCACCGAGTTCGTCGCCACATTCCTGTGCGAGATGAACGTGGTACCGGCAAAGGGCCCGCTGCACGACGAACAGCGAGCAGATGCGCCTGCTGTCGGATTCCGGCCCGAGTCGATTCGGCTCGGTCCTGGGACCGGTGACGACATCCAGATCATTGGTCAGGTTCGTATGAGCGAACTGCACGGCCGGGACCGGATCGTGCACCTGGACATGCTCGATCGCTCCATCCGCATGAGGGTCCCCTCCAGTGAGCGACCGTCGGGCTCGATCCCGGTACATGTGCGTCGATCCGACTTGCGGTACTTCGACGCCGACGGCACATGCCTGGGCTAGACCGACCGCGGGCAGCCACGGCCACAGGCGCGCTTACGCCGCGTCGGGACTGTTTCCGGATGTGGAGGGGCCTGTTCGATGCACCAAGGAGGATTCGATGAGTAACGAAGCGCGAACGGCGCCGGTCAGGCCGTTCGACGACGATGACGACGACGTTCTCGACATGATGGGTGCGGAATATGTGGCCGCCTACCGGAGGTTGGAGGCGGCTGCATACCGACGGGGCGCGCTGACCCGGGCCGAGCAGGAACTGGTCCTGCTCGGCGTGAACGGGGCCATCCATCTGTTCGATCGTGATGGCGTCCACCGTCATATGCGACGGGCGCTCGCCGCGGGGGCAACACCCGCGGAGGTGATGGGGGTGCTCCGTATGGCACTGGGCAGCCACACGATCACGCAATGCGTCCCGGTCCTGCTGGAGGAGTTGGAGCGAGTGGGTCGCGGTGTCGTGGTGCCGGCATCGGACGACTTCACCCCCGATGAGCAGGCGTTCAAGGAGCGCCACGAGCGCGGACGGGGGTTCTGGTACGACGGCTGGAACAGGATGCTGCGGTTGGACCCGGAGTTCCTGGACGCCTATCTCGACCTTACGTCGGTATCGACACCCGCATTGGCCCCGCGGATGCGGGAGCTGGTGAACATTGCCGTGGACGTCGCGACCACGCACCTGTATCTGTCGGGAGCTCAGGTGCACATCCGCCAGGCACTGAAGCTGGGGGTCACCGAGGACGAGATCATGGAGGTCTTCGAGATCGTCAGTCTCATCGGATACCGCACGATGTTCCTGGGCCTGCCGGTGCTGCGCGATCAGCTCTCGGCAGCCACAACGGACCCGGAGGTGCACCCGTGATGTCGCTTTGCGGAACGCAGCTCGCCCCGCACCGCCGTCAGATGACTGGCGCACGGTCGGCGAGGCTCCGACCGTGCGCGGGAACAGCCCGGGGGCGTGAGTGCCGGGCTGTCCTTGCCGCTGAACCGCGATCTACTCTTCGGTGACGCCCAACACCGCGTCCAGTGTTGCTTTCAGCTCCAGCGGAGGGGTGTGATAGACGGGCGATATCAGGACCTTGCCGCCTGGTGCGGCAAGGTCTATCGCGTGCTCCACCGCACACCTGAAGTCGCGTTCCAACGTCAGGGTGGCGGTTCCCGCGCCGATGTCACGCAGCAGCTGTGCGATCAGCTCTCCTCCGTCCCCGAAGAGCACGACGGAGGTTGCCTTCCGCAGGATCTCGGCACACAGCAGCCGAAGGTCAGCCTGTTCGAGAGCGCTGTTCACGCGACGCTCCCCACTGGGTGACACCAGCGAACCGCCCGCGACGAGCACCACGGATCTGTCGCGAAGGCTCTCCATGCCGGAGAGCGCTTTGCGCGGATTCATGGCCAGCGAGTCGTCATAGACCTCCACCCCGTTCACGTCGCCAGCGAGCTGACCACGCTGAGCGACACCGGTGAACGTACAGAGGGTGTCCCGGATTGCCGGAATCGACGCTCCCGCCAGCATCGCGGCAGCAGTGGCCGCGAGTGCGCTGCCCAGTTGATGCCGTGGAAGAGCAAGCGCGTCGAGCGGACAAACGATGTCGTCACCGCCGAGTGACCTCACCACCACGTCACCGTTCATGACAACAACGCCGTGCTCGAGTTCGCCGGACTCACTGAAGTGAAGTCTCCGAGCGTGTCCGAGCGTTCCAAAGTGTTCTCGGACCATCGGATCGTCGTGGTTGAGCACGGCGAAGTCGTCAGTGGTCTGGAACTGCAGGATCCTTTGCTTGGCCGCACGATAGGCGTCCAGCCCGCCGTGCCAGTCCAGATGATCTGGGAAGAAGTTGGTGACGACACTGATGTGCGGGCTCACCGTCATGTAGTCGAAGTGACGGCTCCCCAGCTCGAGAACCGTCCACGAACCGGGATCGGCGGAGGCGAGGTTGTCCAGGACCTCACGACCCGGCCCGGACGGCGTGACGCGGTGGTCTGTCGACGCGTGTACCGGTTGGCCGGCGGCGCGTAGCAGGGCACTGAGCAAGAAGGTCGTGGTCGTCTTGCCCGCCGATCCGGTGATGCCGATCGTCTTGGGCGACGCCGCGCGCAGGACCACGTCGGGCAGGTTGGAGAAGCGGATTCCGCGGCGTCGCGCCACTGTCACCAGTGAATCCTGCGGTGAAGTGAACGTATCAATGAACACGGTGTCGATCCCGCGGAGATCGGCGTCGTCACCAGACCGATCCCTGACAGCGATTCCGATGTCGCCCAGTCGACCACGGTGGGCCTCGAAGTCGACCTGGTCGGAAGCGAGAGCGACGACATGATGGCCAATGCCAGCCAGGTACTCGGCGAGCGCTATCGAGTCATCACTACTCGCGTCGACCAACACCGTCCCCTCAACGAACCGCAGGTTCCCATCGGAATCACCATCGATACGAGTACGGGTCATGACTACCTCTCAGGAATGTCTGCCATCCAGCAGCGGGGGTGTCCCACGCCGGTCGCCGGGGACGCGAACAGCGACGTCGTCTCGCTTGGGCTCAGACGTCAAAGTCGCCGGGTGCGGTGGTGCCGAGCAAGCCCGCCTTCTGCGCATGGAACTTGCCTGGAGTGCAAGCGACTCCAGCCAGGAGGCCACGAACGGTGACGAGCGCTCGCCTGGAGGGCCCATGCTCCACCCGATGACGACGATTCGGCGAGGGAGGCCGAGCCGGTCCAATACTCCGGCGCTGACCTCGGCGATCATCTCGGCCCATCCCGTGATCACCCAGCTCACGGCCGTTCACGCGCTGCCGCGTTGTGCCGACGGTAGGAGCTTCAGAGTCAGCGATTACACAAGGGCCAATCGCAGGTGTCCGAGCGATGAACTATCCCGATATCGTTGGCGATCTGGATGGATAATCCTTCCAGGGTACTGGGGAGCGTGTTCCGTCAGCGCACCGAAGAGGAGTTCGCCTCCAGTGCTTGCACGGCCCGTGCCGGGCTGGGGCTGGGCGCCTGGTGCACGATGAGCGGCACCGGTCGTTCCTCGTCCCACCTCACGTCGGTGCCCTCAGTCGGCGCCCAGATCAGCCCATCCCGGCGCACCAGTTGGCCCCGCAGTCGGCGCCGGTGAAGCAGTCCGCACCTGTTCCGGGGGAAGCAGCCCGCGACACCGAGATCCACTCATCACAATCCGCAATGATATTTATTGTATCGATTCGCTTTCTGCATTGGTCCTGGTGCCCAAGGATGGAGACATACACCCGGCTAATGAAGGAGGCGCGCCGCGGTGACTACGGCGGCCGACGGACCCGAACGTCAACCCCATACCCGACCGACACGACTTGTCCCCCGCACGGAAATCGATCCCGCGGTGGGCGACTTCAAGCCCGGGATCAGCGACGCCGCGAAGCACACAGCACCCGGCAGGCGGGGCGTCGTCTCCGCCGCACTGATGCTGACCACGGGCCTGGCGGCGCTCGACTCCACCATCGTCTCCACCGCCGCCCCGCAGATCGTCGGCGAACTCGGCGGCTTCTCCGTGTTCTCGTGGCTGTTCTCCGGCTACCTGCTCGCCGTGACGGTCTCCCTGCCCGTGTACGGCAAGCTGTCCGACCTCTTCGGGCGCAAGCCGGTGCTGATCGTGGGCGCGGCCGTCTTCCTGCTCGGCTCCCTGCTGTGCGCCGGCGCCTGGAACATGGCGGCCTTGATCGCCTTCCGGGTCGTACAAGGTCTGGGCGGCGGAGCACTTCAGGGAACGGTCCAGACACTCGCCGCCGACCTGTACCCCGTGGCAGAGCGCCCCAAGATTCAGGCCAGGCTCTCCACGGTCTGGGCGGTGTCGGCCATCGCCGGCCCGGTCCTCGGCGGCATCCTCGCCGAATACGCTGGCTGGCGCTGGATCTTCCTGGTCAACCTGCCCGTCGGTTCCGTCGCACTGTGGCTGATCATCCGCAACCTCCACGAGGCCGACCGCCGGTCGGCCACCCGCCCGCGTATCGACTGGGCAGGCGCCCTCGCGGTGTTCGCCTGCGGGGGCGTGCTGCTCACCGCTCTGGTGCAGGGCGGAGTGGCCTGGCCCTGGCTGTCAGCCCCGTCCCTCGCCCTGTTCGCCACCGGACTCGCCCTCGCCGCGCTGGTGGTCTTCGTCGAACGGCGGGCCGTGGAGCCCATCATGCCTGGCTGGGTGTGGCGCCGCCGCACGATCGCCGCCGTCAACCTCGCCCAGGGCGCGCTGGGACTGCTGATCGTCGCACCCAGCCTGGTCCTCCCGACATACGCCCAGTCAGTTCTGGGCCTGGGCCCGGTGGCCGCCGGATTCGTCCTGTCCGTCTGGACGCTCAGCTGGCCGCTGTCGTCGATCTTCAGCCAGCATGTCTACCGGCGCATCGGCATCCGCAACACCGCGGTACTCGGCATCGGCGCAGCCGCACTCGTCCTCTTCGCGTTCCCGCTCCTGCCCTACCCGGGCCACGCCTGGCAGCCAACGGCCCTGATGCTGCTGCTGGGTGCTGCACTCGGCATGTTCAGCCTCCCACTCATCATCGGCGTCCAGTCGTCGGTCGGGTGGGCGGAGCGGGGCACGGCCACCGCCTCCATCCTCTTCTGTCGTCAAACGGGCCAGACCATCGGCGCACCGATCTTCGGCGCCATCGTCAACGGGGTGCTGTCAGCCCGGCTCGGCGGCGCGAGCGACCTCGACTCGGTGACGGGGCAACTCCACGCCGGGACCGTACCGGAGGCGACCCGGCGGGCCATCGCGGACTCTGTCCACGCCGTATACCTGGGCGCCGCATGCGCCGCGGCGCTGGCCCTCCTCGTGCTGCTGTTCCTGGCGCCGCGCCGCTTCCCGGTCCACACGGAGTGACGTCGGCTCCGACGACCCGAGCATCTTCTGGGATCACCGGTCCGAACCCGTCGGCGCGGACGACCGTCGCGCCCTCGGGCGGGCAGGTGCGGACAACGATGATCCGCGTCCTTTTCCCTCGAAGTCCCTCGAATTTCCCTCGAATTCCCTCGAAGTCCGCGCCCTTCGTGGCGGATGCAGGACCGGGTGCGGCTCCGACGCACTCCCCCACGACCCCCGCCCAGCACGCCTCTCCCAGCGGGGCACGCGGCTCCGACCGGCAGCCCATCCGCGCGGCATAAGCTGATATGAATACGTCACATGCAGAGTAAGCCAACGCGAATGCCAAGGCGGTGTCACGTGGCCCGTGCACTGGTGTCCGGCCTCGCAGCGGCCCGAGTACCGCGCGGAGAGGTTCATGAGGAGTCTGGATCCCACCGATCCACCGGCCATCGGCGGCTACCCCCTGCTGGCACAACTGGGTGCCGGAGGCATGGGCCAGGTGTTCCTCTCCCGTACCGCGTCCGGTCGGCCTCTGGCATTGAAGACCGTACGGACCGAGTTCGGCGCGGATCCCGGCTTCGAGGAGCGGTTCGCCCGCGAGATCGCCCATAGTGACCAGGTCCGTTCCCCGTGGACGGTGGCGGTCGTCGACTACAGCCCCGCGGGGCAGCGTCCCCAGTGGCTGGCCACGGAGTACGTGGCCGCGCCCTCCCTCGCGGACTGGGTGGAGCGGTACGGCCCGCTGGCGGAGCCCGCCGTCCGGGCCCTGGCAGCGGAACTCGCCGAAGGTCTACAGGCGGTGCACCGGACGGGTCTCGCGCACCGTGACGTGAAGCCGTCCAATGTGCTGCTGGCCCGCCGCCACCCGCTGCTCATCGACTTCGGCATCGCCCGCGCCGCCGACGACACCCGGCACACCCGCACCGGCGGCGTCATCGGCTCGCCCGGGTACATGGCACCGGAGCAGGCCACCGGAGAAATCTCGGCCGAACCAGGCGACGTCTTCGCACTGGGAGCGGTGCTGGTCTACGCGGCCACCGGGCAGGGGCCCTTTCTACGGCGGGGCGAGGATCCGTTGGCGGCGCGGCTGCTCTATCGGATCGTGTACGAGGAGCCAGTGCTCGATGGCGTACCGCAGGCGCTCACCCCGCTGTTGGCGGCCTGCCTGCACAAGTCGCCGCAGGCCCGTCCGACCGCGGATGAGCTGCTGGAGCGGATCGGTGCCGGGTCGGTCAGCTGGGCCGCGGCCCTGCCACCGAGCCTGGAGGCCGATATCACCGCAAAGGAAGCCGAGTTGCGCGTCCTGCTGGACCGGCCGTCGGCCCCCTCCGCTCCGCCGGGCCCGGCCGCGCCGACCGGCTTCGGACCGCCGTACGACTCCGAACCGCCGTACCGCTCCGAGCCGCCGCGTGGCTCCGAGCCGCCCATCGGGTTCGGGCCACCGACCCGGTTCGGACCACCGACGGCGTACCTTCCTCCCCCTGTCCCCCCGCCGCGTACCGCTCCGGGGCCCGCGCCCCTCCCCCCGTCCGGCACGGGCACCGGCCCCGCACCCGGGCGGGGGCCGACGCGGGTCCGGACGGCCGCCATGGTCGCGAGCGCGGTGGCGGCCACGGCTGTCATCGCCGCACTGAACTGGCCGGACGGTAGTGGCAATGGGGCGGGCGGCGGACGGCATACGTCCCCGCCGCCGACTCCCTCCCCGTCCTCGTCCCGCTCCACCACGACGGACGCCCTGCCTGCGTCCTGGGTGGGCCGCTGGAAAGGCACGGGCACCGGCAGCGCCTCCGGCGACGGCGTCGTCAACCCGCGGACAACCGGGGTGTCGGTGACCCTCACCCTGCATACGGCGAAGCGCGGCGACATCGTCGGCAAACAGGTCAGCCACATGACTGACGCCGGAACCGGCCAGGACATCGGGTGCACCGAAACGCTGCGGCTGCAGGAGACACACCGAACGTCCATGGTCTTCGAGGCGGTCACGAGCACCGCCACGGACCCGTCCGTCGCCGTGTTGTGCGTACGGGGCGGCATCTACACCCTGACGATGACGGGCACCGACACGCTGACTCTCGGGGAGGACGGCAGCCAGGCCGCGGGGGCGCCCTCCCGGCTGACCCGCTCGTCCTGACACCCCGCTGACGCTCACCCGGACATCAGCTAGGGTGAAGATAAATCCAGGGGTCGCTCCACCCAGGCTGGCCCGATGGCAGAAGGGAGGCTGACCATGGGCAATTCTGATCCGTCGTCGACGACGACTCTGGCAGACAAGATCGATGCACTGTTCCGCATCGTGCGTCGCCCCAACCGGGAGCAGTTCAGCCACGAGGAGGTCGCCCGCGCCTGCCGGGAAACCACCGGGGAGAGCTTCTCCGCCACCTATTTGTGGCAGCTGCGGACGGGCCGCCGGGACAACCCCACCAAGCGGCACCTGGAAGCACTCGCCCAGTTCTTCGACGTCCCGGTCGCGTACTTCTTCGACGACGACCGGGGGGCTGCCATCGCCAAGGAGCTGGAGTTGCTGGGGGCCCTTCGGGACGCCGGGGTTCGGAGTGTGGCGCTGCGTGCGGTGAACCTCTCGCCCGAGGGTGTGAACACGATCAGCGACATGATCGATGTCCTCGCCCGGCGCGAAAGCGGCGCCGACGGCCGGGAGCACAACGGTGCGGTGCCGGGCGACGACCCCGCCGACCGCTGACCCGGAATGACGGCCACACAGCGACCACGGGTACCAGGAGTACCACGGGGGAAGAGGGACAGCGCGTGCGCAGCGGCCGGAGCAACAAGCGTCTGTGGGAACGATGTCGGCGCCTGGTGGAGGACCTGGATCTGCCGAGCCCGTTCGACACAGGCGTGTTCATCGGTATGCTGGCCCGCGCCCGTGGGCGGCCGATCGAGCTGGTGCCGGTCACTGCCCGTCCCCATCTCCCGTGCGGGCTCCTGGTCAGCACCGACGGCGCCGACCGTATCGTCTACCCCGCGGACACCACGCTTCTGCACCAGCAGCACATCCAGTTGCACGAGGTCGCGCACCTCCTGTGCGGTCACCACGAGACGACACCCGCGGCGTCCTCCGCTGCCGAGGTCCTGCTGCCGCACCTGCCAGCCTCGCTGATCCACCGCGTCCTGGGACGGACCGTCTACACCGAGCCACAGGAGCAAGAGGCCGAGCTCGTAGCGTCCCTCATCCTGAACCGTGCCGCGCAGCTGGACCGGACCGGGGCCGCCGCGGCGTCGCCGGCCGGGTCGGAAGAGGCGCGGCTCCGCTCCCTGTTCGGCTCTCCCTAACACCGTGACTCGGGCCGAAAACTCCCCCGGCGGCGCATATGACCAACCTGACCGCGTATCTCGCCGCCCTCGTCTTCCTGGCGTTCGCCGTGCACCGACTCGCGATCACGCGCGGAGGGAGAGCTGATCCGGCACAGCGCAACGTGGCTGGGTTCGCGCTGTGCGCAGGGACCGCGATGCTACTCAACTCCCCTGCGGTGTTGGACACGTTGGAAGGCTTCGTTCCCTCGCCCGATGCCGAACTGCTGATCACGTACGAGCTGAAGGCGGCCGCCGCCATGTTTCTCGCGCTGGTCGCACTCGCCCTCGATCCGCAGGGGTCCCGACCGGTGGTGGTCCGGCGCCGGACGCGCGCCGCCGTCGCCGTCCAGCTGGCGGCGCTGGGCCTGTTCCTCGCAGCCGACGCCACCGACGCCGGCACGTCCGCGCTGGCCGCGCCCGGCCGGGGCTGGGCCCTCGCCGCGTACAACGCCCTCTTCGCCGGCTATCTCTGCTGGTGTCTGTATGTCACGGCGCGGGCCCTGATCCGGCGTGCGCGCCGCACTCCGCCGGGTTCGCTGCGCATGGGTCTGAGAGTGTCCACGCCGGCCACGGTGACGGCTGTCGTGTGGTCGCTGTGGGCCCTGGACGATGTCGCCGCCAATATCGCCTGGCAGGGGCCGCATCATGGCCCTGGCCACGCTTTGAAGGTCGGTGGTCAGTAGCGGATCTCGATGCGGCGGCCCTCTGCGTCCGGTTCCGGCGCCGGGGGAACCCGTTCGGCGATACCGAGCGCGATCCGATGCGAGGACCAGGCCGCGGCGGTGGCGTCGAGTACATCGTCCGCGGCGATCTGATCGGCTTCTCCGAGTTCGTCCGGAAGCACGACTCCGGCCTTGGCCAGCAGTGCGCGGCGCATGTTCTGGCCGCGCCACGTCTTCTTGGCGTACGCCAGCGGCACCCCGTCGGCCAGAGCTTGGAAGGTCACCTCGGGATGCACCTCATGGATGCGCTCATCGGCAAGCCAGCACGCCCGAGCCTCAAGGAGTTTCGGTGCCAGCGCCCACGCCTGCCGGCTCAGTCGGCTCCCGGTGAGCTCTTGGCACCGGTTTGCGGCCGAAGCATAATCTGGCTCCTGCCATGCGGGCCTCGGCGCGATGAGGAAAACGCTGCTGCGTCGCGCCCCCAGAAGCGCTCTGGCAGCGAGGTCAGCGGCACGCCAGCCCCGCTCGACAAGCCCCAGCGGCATGTCCACCGCGATCGTCTCCACCGCACCGGCACGCTCGATCAGCGTGCCGAGGGACCCGGCCACCAGGCTTTCCGCGTACGCGCCGTCCGTGAGCCGGATCCCCACCCACCCCTGCTTGCCGCAGGCATCGATTCCCAGGACGTCCATCTCACCCCCACACGAACTCGGATCGAGCAGTAGGACCGCTGCCGACGGCGGACCGGGACGGCAGCCGTGACGGGTCGACCATGCCGACAGTAACGTCCGCCCGGCATGACGGCGACGGGCACGGCACGGCACGCCGCGGTGGGGCGGTGCGCCATGGTCATGGTGTTCTCCTGGGGTGCTTGGCGACGGTGGCCTCGTCGGTGGGCCCCAGGTACGGGGTCGTGGTCATGTGGAACTCCCGCTGAAGCGCGGCCCGGGCGGCGAGGTGGCCACACATGCCGTGTACGCCCGGCCCCGGTGGCGTCGACGCCGAGCACAGATACACACCGGGAAGGGGCGTCCGGTACGGATTCCAGGCGGGCACCGGTCGGAGCACGGCCTGCGTGAGGGTGACCGCTCCCGCACCGATGTCGCCGCCCGGATAGTTCGGGTTGTACGTCTCGTAGTCGGCTGCCGGCATGCCCTGCGCGGCCATGACCGTGTCGGCGAAGCCGGGCGCATACCGCTCGATACGGCGGGTGATCAGCGGCACTGGATCCCGGGTGTCGCCGTTCGGAACGTGTGCGTAGGCCCACACCGGACGGCGACCGCCCACGGCGCGGCCGGGGTCCGTCACCGCGGGGTCGACCAGGAGCACGAACGGCTCCTCGCATGCCTCACCGCGGGCCGCCGCGTTCTCCGACGCGAGTGTTTCGGCGCGGGTGCCTCCCAGGTGCACGGTCCCGGCCCGTCCCACCTCCGGGTCGGCCCACGGGATGGGCTCGCTGACCAGGAAGTCGGCCTTCGCCGCGCCTGGGCCGTAACGGAAGTGGTGCACGGCACGGCGGTAGCGCGGCGGCAGCCGGTCGCCGGTCAGCGCGAGCAGGCCGTTCGGTGTCGTGTCCAGCATGATCACCGGGGCGTCGAGTTCGGCGAGGTCGGTGACCCGGTGGCCGGTGTGCAGCCTGCCGCCGTGCGCCCGCAGGTCGTTGGTCAGGGCCTCCGCGATGCGTACGCTGCCTCCCCGCGGCAGTGGCCAGCCGGTGGCGTGCGCCAGGTGCCCGAGCAGCAGTGCGATGGCTGCGGCGGGCAGGCTGGGCAGTCGGCCCTTCGCGTGCGCCGCGACCCCGGTGAGCAGTGCCCGGGCAGCCTCGGTGCGCAGCCCGTCGACCCGCAGGCGATGCCCGAGCATGCGCGGGCCGAGCAGCAGTGGGACGGCGCTGTCCTGCGGCAGGTGTCGCAGGTCGGACAGCAGGAAGTCGGTGACGCCCGTGCTGTGCCGCACGAGCGGCTCCATCAGTCGCCGCCAGCGAGGCCCGTCCGGGCCGAGCCGGTCGCAGGTCTCGGTGAGGTCGCGGTAGGCGAACGCGGAGGCGCCACGGTCCAGGGGGTGCGCGTAGCCGATCGGTGGCTGCAGCAGCGCAACGCCGCGGGCCGGGAGGTCGAAGTCCCGGAAGAAGGCCGAGGCGGCCGCCATGGGGTGCACGGCCGCGCAGGCGTCGTGCCGGATCGCGGAGTCGAACAGTGCCTCACCGCGCAGTCCGCCGCCGACGGTGGCGGCCTGTTCGTGGACGTGGACGGTCAGTCCGGCCCGCGCCATGGTGACGGCGGCGGCCAGGCCGTTCGGACCGCTGCCGACTACGGCGACATCGGCGCGGGTCATGCCGACACCTCCTCGGCGGCGAACTGCCGACGGGCAAGCCGCCGGTACACCTCGTCGGACGCGATGAGCTCCCGATGGGTGCCGACCGCTCGCACGCGTCCCTCCTCCATCACCATGATGCGGTCCGCCTGCACGATGGTCGACAGCCGGTGTGCGATGGCCAGTACTGCGCACTCGCGGGCGGCTTCGGCCATCGCGTCGCGCAGCGCGGCCTCGGTGTCGCTGTCCAGGTGTGCGGTGACCTCGTCCAGCAGGATCACCTCCGGCTGCTGGAGCAGCGTGCGGGCGATGGCGAGTCGTTGCCGCTGGCCGCCGGACAGGCCGGTGCCCCGCTCGCTGAGGAAGTGCGCGATCTGGCTGCGGAGCAGCCGCCCGCCGAGGATGCGCCGGGCATCGAAGACGATGTTCTCGCCGGCCCTGCCGATCGCGTAGGCATGTCCGGCGCTCAGCGCCGCGTCCGCAAGGAATAACATCACGACGAACGTGATGGGCCAGGCGATCGCCCGGTCCAGGGCCACGGCTTCGATCAGCCGGCCCAGCGTCCAGGGCTGGGCGAGCTTGGCCGCCGCGCCGGCCATGCCCATGGCCAGGCCGGAGAGCAGCAGGGCCCGATGGCGGCGGACCGTCTCCCGGAGGCTCATACCGGTCATGCCGGTCGTGTCGGCTTGATGTAGGACGCGACGAACCGGCCGGTCTCGGGAACGTAGTCGGTGCGTTGCCAGTCGCTGTAGTGGCCCTCGGGTCGCAGCCCGAAGTCCTGGGCGTAGACATCGACTTCTTCGGGTGTGAGCAGGCGCGCGGTCTCCGTGCCGATGCGGTGTGTGCCGTCCGTCTCGAACAATATGGTGGACACCTTCCAGACATGGTTGTCCATCAGGAGTGTGGCGTGCATCTGGATGCCGGTGTTCGGCTCCGGGTACGGTACGAACATCGTGCTGTGGGCCAGGCCCTGGTGCAGGGCCACCACACCGGTACGGTTGTGCGTCTCGACCAGCAACCTGCCACCGGGGCACAGATGTTCGGCCGCGCGGCCGATGGCTGCCCGCTGCCCGTCGGGGTCGAGGATCAGCGACAGCGTGGAGCAGACGCAGTAGACGAGACCGTACTGTCGATCGCCGCGGTAGGTTCGGATGTCGCCGAGTTCGGCGGTCACCTCGCCTTCCTCGGCCTTCTTCTCCAGAGCCGTGAGCATTTCCTGCGAGGAGTCCACCCCGGTCACCGGGCCGACGCGATGCGACAGCGGCAAGGCGATCCGGCCGGTCCCGACGCCGAACTCCAGTGTGCCCCAGGCCGGTTCGGGGTGGAACCCGGCCAGGGCGTCGACGGCGGCCCGGGTGGCGGCGTCGTTCTGGAAGATCCGGTCGTACCAGTCGCCGAACTGCCTGCCGTAGCCGATGTCCGCGATCGTCATGTGTGCTCCGTTTCCGTGGTCATGGCGTGCCGGGGATCGGGGGTCCGCTCGGCTCATGCGGCAAGGGCGGCGGGCTGGGGCGCACCGGCCAGCTCGCGTCGGCGCTGCGACAGCACATAGTGGATCGCCGGATGAGTGGCGCCGAACGCGAGGACGAAACGGTTGAGCCCCATGAACTCGCCGATGCCGAGGTGGAACGCCGTCATGGTGCCGAGGTAGGCGCGGGCGGCGGGTTTGGGGAGTACGTAGATGAGGGGGAAGCCGCACTCGATGGCGATCGTGCCCCAGGACAGTGCCTTGGAGACCGCTGGGTAACGGGTCAGGAGCTTGTGTACGCGCGGGTCTCCATAGTTCTTCGTCCGGATCACCCCGGCAACGGCATCCCCCTTGAGCCAGACCGGGGAGACGGCCTTCACCAGCCCGGAGGCGACGTAGGAGAGCGATGTCTCCAAGGCCAGCGTCCGCATCGCAAGGTCGTCGGCCTGCTCGCGGTCCTGGATCAGACCGGTGGAAGCCATCGTGGCATTGATGACGAGCTGCAACTGGTCGGCGCCGTCCCGGCCGAACGGAATGAAGTGGGACTGCACGCTCTGCAGGGCGGCCAGCGTCGCGCCGCCCGCGATCCGCAGCGGGCGGTTGCCGGGCCACACCAGGGTGGCCGCCGACACAGCGGCCTGCGCACCGTAGACCGTGTAGAGGAACGCCCTGGAGGCCAGCGCACGGTTCAGCGCGGGGTGTCGCCGCGCCAGCCGCGGATGGAATGCCTCGACCTGACTGGCCAGCAGGTCGCCCTTCACGAACCGCTTGTGCTGGCTGAGGGCCTCCAACGCGGCGATCAACGTCCCCGCGGAGGCGATGCGGCGTGCTGTGACGGCCGGGTCCAGCGCTGAGCGGGACGAGGCCACACGGGTCGGACGACGGAACACGGAGTCTCCTTCTCGTGGAAATGGGGTGCCGGGGAAGTCGGCACACGGTGCGGCTTCGCCGCACGCCGAGGGGGATCGCCGGCGGTGGTGGAGCCGCACTCGGCCAGGTCACCGCCCGCCGGCGATCCCTCGGTCTCAGTCAGCGGCGCTCAGTCGGCCGCCGGGTATCAGTGGGCGTTGCGCTGGACGTAGTTGGCGACGTTCGCCGCCAGCAGCTCCAGCGCGAAGATGCCGACCTCGATGGCGAGGGCCGGGGTGGCCATCACGGGGTCGGCGGGGGTGTCCAGACGGCCCGCGACATCGGTCTCCGAGAGCATCCCCGGGGAGATGTCGGTCAGGGATTCGTTGGCGAACTGGGCGACGAGAGACATGAGGTCCCTTTCTTCGTGATCCTTGTGGCGAGTCTGTTGGCGATGTTTCCGACAGAGCAGATGCTCCCCAGCGGGGCGTGACACACCGTCTCGGCTGGGGGTCCCGCTCTCACGCATGGCACGGTGGCGTGAGAGCGAGGCTCCCGGTCGACGCGGTTACCGCGCGGCCGCCACCGTGGCCGGGGGCAATGAGCGGCGCAGGGCAATGCGCTCGGAGGCGAACATGGGCTGCACGCCGTGCCGTTGCCCGCGCTCGGGGTGGGCCCGCAGCAGCATGAACTGGGTGTGGTCGGCGTCCGGCACATGCGGGATCTGGGTGGTCAGATAGCGCTGCAAGATCCAGTAGCCGGGGCTGGAGACGATGAGGCCCATGTCTTCGGACGAGTCGTTGGCCACCTTCATGATGACCTGGAGCGCGTCGAAGAGGACCTTGGGAGCGCGGTTCTGCGCGTTCCAGGCCAGGGCGTACCAAGGCCGGTCCGAGATCACCTCGATCTCCCGCCAAGGGGCCGCCGTGCCGTCGGTGATGTCCCGGTAGAGCAGGTGCACATCCGATACGCCGGGATTGGGGCCGAAGAACCGCCAGTTGGGCGCCCGGAGGAGGCGCAGGGGTCCTCGCTCAACCAGACGGTCGAACCGGTGGTCGGGAAGTTGGCCGGCGGCTGTGCTGACCAGCCACGCCGCGAGTCCGGTGGATACCGCCGCAGACACGACACGTTGCCCGCTCATGCCGTACCCCCGGACACGATCAGCTCGACGAGGCTCTTCGCGTGCGGTTCCTGGGCGACGACCCCCATATGGTCGGCGTCCTCGCACACGTGGTGCCAGGAGCGATCCGACAGCTCCAGCATCCGTTCCTGCGAGGTGCGGTGCTTCACGGCACTGCGTGTGCCCTTCAGCGCCGTCATCACATGCAACGGCACGGCCAGCTTCTCCACGGGGGGATAGGCGCGTGCCGCCATGTATTCGCGGTACGCGGTGGCCCATGTGCGCGGCCGGGCATGGTACGCCGTGAGGCTCTCCTTGACCTCCTCGGCGTAGTGCTCACGGACCGGCGTCATCGGACGCAGGACGTTGAGCCCGGCACCGGCCCACAGACACTCCAGCAGCAGCGCCTGCCGGGTCCACCAGTCGGGAAGCCGGCCCACATGGGCATGCAGGTCCGCGATGACCGTGGGGTCCACCATCACCACATGGGACAACCCGGCATCGCCCCGTGACTCGGCGTACGCGGCGGCCAGGTAACCGCCGAGCGAGTGCCCCACCAGCACCACCGGCAGACCATCGAGGTACCTGCTGCGCAGCTCGTCGACGATCTGGAACTGCTCCTCCAAGGTGGCCTCGGGCAGCGGGCTGCTGAGCCCGTGGCCCGGCCGGTTGTAGCCCACGCACGCCGCGGTCTGGGGCAGGTGCTCGCGCACCCAGGCCCACTGCTCGTGCGGCATGCCGAGACCGTTGAAGAACAGCACACCGAACGCGGCGTCCGGCGGACGCCGGTGATCGACCTCGACCACACCGTCATCGGCGCGAGACAGCGTGGAAAACGCCGCCGCCCGCCGGCGCATACCGAGAAACCGTGTCCGCGCACCGATCGCCCAGCTGCCGACACACAGCCCCGCCACACCGATGGCGAACTTCCGCTCGATCGGCATCGTCCTCGCCATCCCGATCACTCGCCGGACGCGGCGGCTTGTACTGCCGTGACGCGAGTCCACGAGTCGACGTTGTTGGTGGCGAGTACGCAGTGTGACGAGAGAGCCGGGCCCGCTGGGCCGTCGGTGGCCAACTGCATTCCCGGAGTCGCATCCGCCAGGAATCTGTTGGCGAATTCCGTGACGGTGGGCGCTGTTGCCTCGGCGAGCATGTCTCTTCCTTTCCTCGATCCGGGGTGTCCCCATGCCGGGGAGATGCGGGTGTGACGGGGTGTGTCCGAGATCAGCCGACGCCGTGGCACGCCATGATGACGACGATGTAAGCGGTGTGGTCCGTGACCGTAATGGCCTGGGCCGCGAAGTACGGTGCTGCTTCCCCGTCGCCGGGCGATTGGACTCCCGGTGTCACGTCGGTCAGCGACCGGTTGGCGAATTCGGTGACTGCATTCATGTCATGGCTCCTTTTCGATGGGACCTGGCCGATCTGCCTGGCCCTCGGGCTCCACTGATGAGTACGAGTGCAGCGACGGCTGTCACGTCCGTCTCCTCGGCGACGACCCTCATGCGGTCGGCGTCACTCATCACCGCAGAGACTGGTGAGCGCCGGCGGGACGGGACAACGGCTCTGGGCCGTCCCGGACAGCTGTGAGCTGTCCGGGCTGGTCACGGCCTTGTCCGGATTGCGTCCCGGACAGCGAGGACATGGCGAGATCCGCTGTTCTCCCTTGACCATGGCCATAGCAGGATGACGTTCGTGGGGAACCTGGGGGAGTTGTCGCCGTACGAAGCCCGAGACGCTGCCGGCTTCATCGCGGCGATGCGGCGGCTCAAGGAGCTTTCGGGGCTGACGTATCGCGAGTTGGAAGAACGGGCCGCCAAAAACGGTGACTTGTTGGCGCGGAGCACCTTGTCCGACATGCTGCGGCGGACGAGCCTGCCGCGACCCGACGTACTGGCCGCGTTCGTCCATGCCTGCGGGGACGGTCAGCGGGTCGGCGCCTGGCTGGAAGCCAGGGACCGAATCGCCGCGGGGACCACCACCGCCGTGCCGCCCACGCCGCCTGAGCCCGAGGCCGAGGCTCCACCGCGGATCGCGGCATCCACCGGCTCGCGCCCGCGCCGGACCAAGGGCCGCACCGTCTTGCGTGCGACCGGCCTCATGGTCCCGCTGCTCGCCTTGGCCATCTGGGGGTTACTCCCCGATGGCTCCGACACCCCCGGCACACCAGTCGGCTGGGTCACCATTCGCCCCGTCCGTACGCCGGAACTCTGTCTGACCGACGGACGTGACCGGGACGGCGCCTATGACAGTGCCGTCGCTGTCCAACTCCCCTGCGCCCAGGCCACGGTGCCGCGCACCTACCTCGAACCGGCCGGCGAGGGCCTCTATCGCATTCAGTGGCATCACCCCCAGGAGGGGAAAGGATGTCTGACGGTCATGCACACCGGTCGGGCAAAAGGAATGCTTGAGCCCCGGAACGACTGCATTCAGGCCACCCTGTTCCGCGTTCAAGCAACTGCCGCTGCCAAAGAGGGTTTCCGACTGCGCCCGGCCCACAGCAGCATGTGCATCGGCATCGCCGACGACGACACCGCCGAGGGAGCCGAAGCGACCGAAGAACGCTGTACCGGCGCGGCCGACCAGCGGTTCCTCATCCGGACGGATTGACGCCCTGGACGGGCTGACCAAACGGGTAAAGCCTTCGGGGTCGCCATGGGCGGTCGTTCACCGCGGTCAAGATGCACCGTCGGGCGGGCCATTTGAGAATGGTTCTGATGACGTATGTCGCTGTGAGTGCGCTGAGCCATCCGGGGCTGGTCCGCGACCGGAACGAGGACAGTCTGGTCGTCGGACCGTGGACGCTGTGCGCCACCGTGACCGAGAACCCGCAGACCCTGGTTTTCCCGCTCGGTACGCCGCTCGTCGTCGCCGTCGCCGACGGGCTCGGCGGCCAGCCCGGCGGAGACGTGGCCAGTGCCCTGGTCGTCCGCCGCCTCGCGTCGACCGGGCCCCTCCTGAGCGATGACGACCGCGTCCGCGACGTACTGCACACCTGTAACCGCGAGGTGTACGCGACCGCGGGCGGCGACGGTGGCGGACCGGCCACGATGGGGACGACCGTCGCAGGCGCCGTCCTCCTGCCCCGGTCGGTCCTGACGTTCAACGTGGGGGACAGCCGGGTCTACGCCGCACCCCAGGACGGACTGCTCCAGGTCAGCATGGACGACAACCCACCACTGCGGCCGGGGCAGCGCACCACCCCCCTCGTGACCCAGGCCCTCGGCGGCACCTCGACCTACCACGCCATCACCCCCCATGTGGCGGCCGCTCCCCTGGCCCCTGGCGACAGGTACCTGATCTGCACCGACGGCCTGACCGATCCGCTGCCCAACGACGTCCTCGACGGTCTGCTGCGGGAGTACGACGACGGCCGGGCCGCCTTCGAACTGTGGAAGGCCGCCATCGCCGCGGGCGGACCCGACAACATCACGCTCGCCCTGGTGCGCATCGCGGACCAATGATCGCGGCAGGGGTCGGGCGGGGAAGCCGTAGCGTTCCTGCGGGCGGACGACATGCGACGAGCGCGATCGGCCCCGCCGAATCGGCGCCGACCTGCACATCCGCGCCCCAGTAGGCCCCGGTAAGGGGGCCGTCCGCACTGCCGCACCCCCGACGCCCCCGCCCCCATGCGCCGCAGCAGCTGTCGATGTGGCACATTCGCGCCACAATGGAAGTGCGAAACCGCACTCGGATCCATCGAGGAGGTGGCCATGCCCAGCGCAGCCACCACAAGGAAGACAACGGCGACCCGCGCCCGTCCGAGCGCCAAATCAGCGGCACAGCAACCCGCCACGGACGGAAAGCTGCACATGCACAGCCTGGATGTGCACGCGCCGGTCCACATCCCCTACCTCACACCGGGGGACGTAGTGGCCAACACACAGGCCATGACCTCAAAGCTGCCGACGAGAGATGTTCTCTTCTACGGCGGCCTGGGCGCGCTCGCGGTGGTCGGTGCTCTCGACTGGCCCGTGGCTCTGGCCATCGGAGGTGCCACAGCCATCCTGCGCGGCAAGGGAAGGGGACAAGCGAAGGGGCGCCAGGAATAGGTCGGAGGACACCATATGGCGGCGTGGCAGCGTCGGGCGCCGACGCGTCACGCCACCCGGGGCGTGGCCGCCGTACTGCGTGACCGCGTGTATGTCCGCCAGAATTCCAGTGCCAAGCGCACGACGATGGCCTCGACAAGCGCCAGGGCGGCCTTGCCGAGCACAGTCATGAGAAACCCGTTCATTGGTGCTGCTCTCCTGCTCGTGGGGTGTGCATCGAGTGTGTCCGCGCCCGCGCGAATCTCGCGGTTCTCTGATGCGTTATCGCGGCGACGGAAAGATGAATGTCCGGGGTGCTCCAACATGTGCCGCACCGCACACCATACTGCTGTCGCCAATTGAGGAGAATGGGTGACGATGCGGCCGTGGCGGTTCGTGGTGTGGTTCGGTGTGGTCAGCCTGCTGGCCGACTTCGTCTACGAGGGCGCTCGCTCGGTGACCGGTCCCCTGCTCGCGTCACTGGGTGCCTCGTCCCTGGTCGTCGGCGTGATCACCGGGGCGGGAGAGGCAGCTGCACTGGGACTGCGGCTGGTCTCCGGTCCGCTCGCGGACCGCACCCGTCGCTTCTGGGGCCTGGCCATCGCCGGTTACGCGCTGACGGTGGTCTCGGTGCCGCTGCTGGGCGTGGCCGGGGTGTTGTGGGCAACATGCCTGCTGGTGGTCGCCGAGCGGGTCGGCAAAGCGGTGCGTTCGCCGGCCAAGGACACCTTGCTCTCGCACGCCACCGCCGCCACCGGCCGTGGGCGGGGTTTCGCCGTTCACGAGGCCCTGGACCAGACAGGCGCCATCGTCGGCCCGCTGCTCGTGGCCGTGGTGCTCGCGCTCACCGAAGACGACTACGCCCCCGCGCTCGGTGTCCTGGCCGTGCCGGGCGCGGCGGCCCTGGGGCTGCTGTGGTGGCTGCGGTCCCGCGTCCCGGACCCCGAGGCATACGAGCGCGAGGCGGCACCTCCCCCGCGGCAGGCGACCGGGAGCGGCCGTCTGCCGTCGGCGTTCTGGACCTATTCGGCGTTCACCGCGGCGACCACCTCCGGGTTCGCCACTTTCGGCGTGCTCTCCTACCACCTCGTCGAACGCCATCTGCTGACCGCTGCCTGGGTGCCCGTGCTCTACGCCGCCGCCATGGCCACCGCCGCCGTCGCCGCGCTTGCGACCGGATGGCTGTACGACCGGCACGGCCCCCGCGTCCTGGTGGCCCTGCCCGTGCTGGCCGTCGCGGTCGCGGCGCTGGCCTTCGCCGACACCGTCACGCTCGCCGCGGCTGGTTCGCTGGTATGGGGCGCGGCCATGGGCATCCAGGAATCCACCCTGCGCGCGACGGTGGCGGACCTGGTCCCCTCCGGCCGTCGGGCGACCGCCTACGGCATCTTCGCCGGGGTCGTCGGCGCCGCAAGCCTCGCGGGCGGCGCGCTGACCGGCGGCCTGTACGGCTACTCGGTCCCCGTCCTGATCAGTGCCGTAGTGGTCATCCAGGTCCTCGCCCTGGCCCTGCTGGCGGCTACGGCGGCACGCCGCAGCTGAGCCGTCGACCTGGTCGAGGGGCCGGTCGAGGGGCGGTATGAGGCGCACTGGGCGCACTGTTCGTCACCCACGTCGGGCTGGTTCAGCGAGTCGGTGCCGGGACCGTGGTGTCCCGCGACAGTCTGTCGACAAGTCGAGTCCCGTGCGGAGCACCCCGGCCGACAGGCGTGGAACACCCGGTCACCCGCATGCCCCGCCCGGGTCGACGTCGGCACACACCGAGGCCAACATGATCACGGGTACCGCTGCTTGGCCTCGGCCCCACCACAGCTCTCCGAGGCCCGATGGGCGGGACCACACGGGGGTGTGCCCCTCGCAGATCGCAGCGCCTGGTGAGGGGCACACTGAGCCGCTTCCGCCGCAGCCGCCGGCCACCTGTTCACTCGGCGGACGCTCCGCCGTGCGTGTGGCATGCTGCTTTCAGGGTCGTGGGCGAATTGGGCCGTTTGGTCGGGGCACGCTGTGGTCGTGTTCGATCACGGTCGCGTCAGGAGGCCGAAGCAGTGGGAGAACTTCGGGTAGGGCAAGGACTCCCATGTGACCCTGGAGGTGACTGGCGACGTGAAGAGCCCGACCCGGGTACGGGAAGCCCGCCCGTCGGTGCCGTTCACCTCGTACCGGCGGCCGGCGGCCGGGACCATCTGCCGAACCACCGGGCGATCGTGAGGGCGGGCGGCAGGGATGGCTGAGTCACCGAAGCCGCAGCGCCACCCTGACCTGCTGGGACGTCTGGACGCCGAGCTGGGACGGATGGAGGAGCAGTTGCGGGCCCTGGCCGCCGCCAAGGATCGCATTCAGGACCTGCTGGACGCGGTGGTGGCGATCACCCGCGAGGTGGAGTTGCCGGCGGTGCTGCGTCGCATTGTGACCACCGCCATGGAACTGGTCGGAGCCCGTTACGGTGCGCTGGGTGTACTCGACGAGTCCGGCGAGTGCTTCGGGCAGTTCATCGCCGTCGGACTGTCCGAGGAGGAACACGCGGCCCTGGCCGAGGTCGGGTTCGCTCGTGGCCTGGGGGTGCTCGGGTACGCCATCCGCCACCCCGAGCCGCACCGCGTCGACGACATCTCCTCCCACGCGGCCACGGTCGGGTTCCCACCCGGCCACCCCCGCCCCAGTACCCTGCTGGGCGTTGGCATCGACGTCCGCGGCAAGATCTACGGCGGCCTCTATCTGTCCGAGCGACGCGACGGACGGCCCTTCGACGTCCACGACGAGAACGTCATCGTCGCTCTGGCCAGCGCCGCCGGCATCGCGATCGACAACGTTCGCCTCTTCGAGCAGGTCCGCACCGGATCCGAGCAGTTCCAGCGGCTCTTGCTGCCCACCCTGCCCGATCTGCCCTTCGAGGCCGCCGCGATCTACCGGCCCGGGGGCCCGCGCCCCCCCCGGGGGCGGGCCGGGGGAGGGCCCCGGCCGGCGGGCCGGCCGGGGGGGGGGGGGGGGGACGGGGGAGTTGGGGGGGCCCCGAAGGGAAACGCGGGCGCCCAAGCGCGC
>NZ_JBSGBN010000017.1:26292-105146 GCF_053601275.1 Streptomyces sp. NPDC004752
CACGGTACCCGTGCTTTTCCCGCGGCTGTTGCTCCCCACCCGGCCCTTTCGGCCCTTCGCGCCCCCCGCCATCTCCCGCGCCCCCCCCCCCCCCCCCCGGCGGGCCCGCGACTGGTACGACGCGATCCTGCTGCCCGACGGGGCGGTGGCGATCGTCATCGGCGATGTGGTCGGCCACGATCTGCAAGCCGCGGCAGCCATGGCCTCCACCCGGAACATGCTGCTCGCCCTGTTGTTCGAGCGGCGCACTCCGCCCAGCGCGTGCCTCGCCCAGCTCGACCGCACCCTTGAGTCCATCACCGACAGCCCCGTCACCACCATCAGCCTCGCTCGCATCGAACCGGCAGGGCCCGCCTGGCGGCTGCTCTGGAGCACCGCGGGCCATCTCCCCCCGCTGCTGATCGGCCCCGACGGGCGGGCGGAATACCTGTTCGCCGAACCCGGACTGCCGCTCAACGTCAACAGCTCGCAGCCTCGCCCCGACCACAGCCGTCCCCTGCCTCCGGGCGCCACCGTGGTCTTCTTCACCGACGGGCTCATCGAACACCCCGACCATCCCGTCGACGAAAGCCTGGACGAGCTCGCCCTGCTCGCCACCGCGCACGCCGCCCTACCCCTGAAAGACTTCGTGCAGACTCTGGCCGACCACCACCCCAGTGACGGGCACGACGACATGGCGATCCTCGCCCTGCGTACCCCACGCTGAACCGGCCCCGCGGGCGCCTCGGCCGCCGGCACACGGCACCGGGCAGAACCAGCCGCTCGGCGACATCCCGGCCGCGCGCTGAGCGGAGATTACGCGGCCGAGTGGCGCGGTGGTGCATCCGGGGTGACCGGCGGATGATGAACTACGTGGCCAGGCGGAGGGAGTGACCTCCCGATGACCGTCGCATCCCGTGACAGGCTCCGGCGCAGTGGCATCGCCGCGCTGGAGATCTGCGCGGTCTTCGCGCTGTATTACGCCTCGGGCAGGCTGGGCCTGCTCCAGCAACTCGTGCGCGGCCAGGTCACACCGTTGTGGCCTCCGACGGGCGTCGCGCTGGCCGGACTGCTCCTCCTCGGGCAGCGGGTCTGGCCGGGGATCGCACTCGGCGCGTTCCTGATCAACATCTCGCTCGGGCCGTCGCTCCCGGCCGTGCTCGCGATCACGACGGGCAACACACTCGCGCCTCTGTGCTCCGCTGCGCTGCTTCGTCATGCCGGATTCCACACCGGGATCAACCGCTTGCGGGACGCCTTCGGGCTGATCTTCCTCGGCGCGTTCACCGGGATGCTCATCAGCGCGACGGTGGGCAGCGGCACCCTCCACCTCGCCGGAGTGCTGCCCGACAACAGATTCTGGCTGACATGGTGGGTCTGGTGGACCGGGGACGCGATGGGCGTCCTCATGGTCACCCCGGTGCTCCTCATCCTCCGCTCGGCGCGCCTGCCGAAGGACGTGCCACGGTCCCGGTGGGTGGAGGGCTCTCTGCTCGCGGTGGCCACCGCCGCCGTCGGTTACCTTGTGTCATCCCCCGCACCGCTGCTCTTCCTCGCCTTCCCGGTGCTCATCTGGGCCGCGTTCCGCTTTCAGCGCAGCGGTGCGGCCCCCTGTGCACTGGCCCTGTCCACCTTCACCATCCTCGCCGCCGCCCGCAGGGCAGGCCCCTTCACCGGACATGACCTGCTCATCAACATGATCGCCTTGCAGGCGTTCAACGGCACCGTCGCACTGACCGCGTTGTTGCTCGCCGCCGCGATCACCGAGCGCAACGAGGCCCACGAAAAGATCGAGCAGGCATGCAGGCGACTCGCCGAGATGGTGGCACGGACCGCCCCCGACGTGGGCGGTCCGCCGACGCTCGGGCATGACGGCCGGGGCGACCGCACGGAGACGAGGACGGCGGACACATCCGACAACCGTGATCCCTCGGCCTCGTCATCGCCGGACGGACGGCGACGACGCTGATCCAGGCGGTCCGGGAAGGCGGTTCGGGAAGGGGTTCAGGAAGGCGCCTCACGGCTCCGGCCTGCCTACCGGTGACCGGCGTCTCGTCTCAGAGTTTCTGAATCTCAGAGCCTGTGGAAAGACGCGTCGTACTGCTCGCCGAGCACGGCTCGGCCCAGGGTGGCCAGCACGTGATCGTCGTTGTCATGGAGCTGATACAGCGTCAGATCACGCAGGATCCGCTCCACCGGGCTCGGGCGGATCAGGCTGCGGGCGCCGCACGCGTGGATGACGTGATGCACCGTCTCCCGTGCCAGTTGCGCGATCACATACCAGGCTCTGTCGCCGGCGATCCGGGCCTCGTCGCGCCTTGACTCGTCCCACAGACCGGCGACATGGCGCAGCCAGAGACGGGCGGTTTCGACATTGACCGCCATGCTGCCCACCCGCTGCTGCACATAGGGGTCACCGCCCTTGCCCTGCCGCTTCAGATACCCGAGCCCGTATTCATAGGCGGCGAGGGCGCCGCCGAGGAAGCTGGCCGCGTAATGCGGCACGAAAGCGGTCTGCCACTGCCCGTCGAAGTAGCTGCCGGGACCGCCGATGAGATGGTCGCGCGGTATGAAGGTCTCGTGGAAGCGGACCGCGTGGCTGACCGTCGCGCGCATGCCGACGGGATCCCACCACGAAGCGTCCACGGTCACGGTCGGATCGGACAGGTCGCAGGCGAGGAGCAGGAGCCTGCCGTGGACCTCTCGGGTCGGCCGGGCTCCGCCGGGGGTGTCCGGATCGACGAGCAGAATCGCCCACTGGGCTCCGGTGGCACTGGTGGCGAACGCCTTGCTGCCATGGAGGACCCAGCCGCCCGGGACGGGGACCAGTGTGGTGCCGAAGCGAAGGCTCTCGCCCGGCTTCGGGGCCTGGGGTTCGCCGCTCCATGCGGCCCACTTCTCCCCATGTTCCACCACACCGGCGAACCAGCGTCGCTTCTGCTCCGGGGTGGCCAGGGCGTCGATGACGACCAGCGCGTTGGCGTGCCCTTCCCAGCAGCGGGCCAGTGACAGATCGGCCTTGGCCAGCGTGGTGGTCATCTCCCACAGGGGCAGGGTGTGGCGCTGCTGAGGGCCGTAGCCCAGACCTCCGTATTCCCGGGGCACGGTGACGCCCAGCAGGCCGTTGGAGAACAGATCGTCGAAGTCCTCGGTGGGGAAGACGGCCTTGCGGTCGTACTCCTCGGCGCGGGGGGCGAATCTGTCCGCGGCGAGTTTCGCCACGGTGACGAGAACGGCCTGGTCGTCTCCGACCGCCGGACCGCGGGCCGATCCGATGGTTCGGGACAGGTCGTCGGTCATGTGGGGGTGGCCCCTTCCGAGCGGTAGAAGTGGGCGCGGTACATCAGGTTCGGCATCCGCGCCTCGGTGGGGTGGACGGTGTGGACGTCGATGGTCAGCAGGCCGCGGTTGAGGTATCCGACGAGGATGACCTGCCGGGAGCCGAGCGGGCCCTCGGCGAGGAAGGCGACGGCCTCGGTAGCGTTGATGTCATCGGCCAGCGGGACCGCGGGCAGGGTGGCGCCGGTGACGGTGACGGCGGGCGGCTCGGGTGTCCCTGGTGAGGACGTCGGATCGCCTCGCTCAGTGATCCGCAGCATGAGTCGGCCGCCGTCGACCGCGGCATCGACCAGATCGATGCCGGTGGCGGCGGTGTCGAAATTGACCCAGTCGCCTGCCAGCGGCGCCGGATCGACCGTGTGTTGCGTCATGCCCGCCCCCTTGTCCGGTGGAAGAACGAGCGGGCCCAGTGGTCGGCGCCTGCGCCGTCGCCGCTGAGGACGGTGGCCGTGGTGGCGATCAGAATGCCCGTCTTGTGGTAGGCGCATACGACGGTGCGCAGCGAGCCGAAGTCGTAGACCACGGAGAACGACCAGGCGACCGATGGTGTTTGTGGCGGGGTGTACAGGACCGCCGGGGCCTCACCCCAGTCGCTCGGCTGTGGGTGGCCGGTGCCGAAAGCCCTCACGAACATGCCCTCTTCGTGCCACGTCACGCTCAGTCGGCGGGCACCCTTCGAACTGTGCTGGTCGGTGTTGGCCCACTCGCCCAGCAGCGCCGAGGCATCCGGTGTTTCGGGCGGACGGGGTGGGGGCGGTCCGGACGGGGACGTCGAACGGCTCGTCATGGTGCCTCCCGCCTTGTGCGAGGTGTCGCCGCCGGTCCGTCTGCTGCGGTGAGATCGTTGACAGCGGCGTGCTCGGCCCATCCGCGGCAGAGGGAGCGCAGGGGCGGCGTCTCGGGCATCGGATGGCCTGTCATCAGCCGGAACTGCTCGCGTGCTTCAACGAACAGGACCTGCCAGCCGTCGATGCCGAGCAGCCCGCGAGCACGGGTGGCGCGCGTGAGCGCGGTCGGCGGATCGCGGTAGGCCATCTCCAGCACCACGGCGCCCCAGTCGGCCGCGGCAACCGGGAACGGCTCCCGCTCCACCAGGGGCGTGGCATGCGCGATCAGGTCGTATCCCGCCGGGGAGAACCGGGACAGCGGCACATAGGGGAGCCCTAGCCGCGAGGAGGCTTCCAGACCGTGTGCGATCCCCCGGTTGACCAGGGTCACCCCGGCTCCGGCCTCGCGCAGGGCCCGGGCGACGGCCCGTCCGGCGCCGCCGCAACCGAGGACGGCGGCCGTGCGGCCGCTCGGGTCGACTCCGCCCAGGGCAAGGGCGCGCAGGGCACCGACGCCGTCGGTGGTGGCCGCCCGCCAGCGCCCGGCGTCGAGCCACAGCAGATTGGCCGCACCGCAGCCCAACGCCTCCGGGTCGGCGACGTCGGCCACCTGGAGCGCGCTCTCCTTGTGCGGGGCGGTCACGGTCAGCCCGCGCAGGGGCGGCCCACCGAGCGAACCGAAGTCGCGGCACCACTGCCAGAAGCGGGAGAACCCGTCCACCTGAAAGGGCAGATACAGCGCGGGCAACCGCAGTTCCCGCAACGCGGCGTTGTGCAGCCGGGGCGACGGCGATCTGCCCGGGGCCCGCCCGGCGATACCGAGCAGTCCGCTGAGCGGCGGCAACGCGGGCAGGCCGTAGTCGGTGCGGAGCCGGTCCACCCTCGGCATTCCGTCCTGCCCCGGCGCACCGACCCGGCCGTAGACGACAGGCGCCCCCAGCCACGGTGCCAACACCCGGGTCCATATGCCGGCCGGACCGGACGCGAACGCCGTCACGTCGGTACGTCCGAGCCCGGTGAGCAGCAGCGGCGCGGCGGATCCGTACTGGGCGCCCGACTGCGGCACGAGGAGGTACAGCGCCGCCGGCACGGCGGACATCGCGGCGAACCGTTCCCGGAGCCTGCCCGATGCGTCCAGCAGCCCGGCTCGGCAGCCGCCCTCGGCCCTGCTCGAAGGCCCGGACGCATGCCAGGAGACCCGCCGCTGTCGGGCGGGGATGGCCGCCAGCAGCTCCGGCTGTATGTCGTCCATCGCCTCGAGATCGACCAGTTCATAGTGGTCCGCCGCGCGCAGGAGCCGGGTGCGCCGTGCCATCGGGCCGGCAGCCGAGCGGCCGCCATGCCGCTCGGAGCGCAGGCTGTACGTCAGCTGACCCCTGAAGTGCCGACGCAGCCGGGACGGGTCGGGATCGCCGACCAGGTCGGCCCGGATCTCCAGCTCGTCCGCCGCTCCTGCGAGGCCACGCAGCGCACGGGGGGTGAGGTCCTCCGGTTCGGCGGCCACCGCCACCCGCCGGGCCCGACGCCCGACGGCGGCACCGTATCCGCTCGTCACTCGCGCCACTGGACGTATTCCTCCAGACCGGCTCGCCGTGGGACGAACCGATTGACCGGGGCTGTCTCGTCCGCGTATCCGACAGCCATAGTGCATACGACGATCCGGTCGGCGGAGATTCCCAGGTTCGCTCGGAGCACGTCTCCGTAACCGGCGACGCTGAACTGCGGACAGCTGCTGAGCCCCCTGGCCACCAGGCCGAGCATGACGTTCTGCAGGAACAGGCCCATCTCCAGAAAAGTGCCCGGCACCGCGTTCCCGGGCAGATGACAGACCAGAGCGGTCGGAGCACCGTAGAAACGCAGGTTGTCACGGAAGTGCGCACGGGCGGCTGCGCGGTCCGCTGTGGTGTGCCCCTTGGCCGCCAGCACCCCCGTCACGGCCTGCTCGGCGCGGCGCTCGACGATTTCGTCGAGCGACGGCGGCCGATGGGTGTAGTCCGGGTGGGGTGGGTCACCACGGTCGAACGCCTCGCACAGGGCGTCCACCAACGCCTTGAGGGCGCCGCCGGTCACCACCGTCACCTGCCACATCTGGGTGTTGCGGCTCGACGGCGCATGCCCGGCGGCGAGGAACACCTCCGCCAGGGCATCCCTCGGTACCCCCCGGTCCGCAAAGGCCCTCTTGCAGTGGCGGGAGGTGATCAAGCACAGGCCGTCGCGGAGCCCGCGTGTCATCCCTGCCTCACCCCCGTCCCGAGGTGCTGCGGCCAGGGCCGTAGGACTCGGCGAGCTCGCACAGGCGGACACCGACGGAGCGCTGGATGTGCTGGGCGCACCGCCGGTACGCCTCCGGTGACTGCCCGTCCGGGTCGGGGATGTCACCGTGCGGGTCCAGCCGGAGGGTACGGTCCTCGGCTTCGGGCACCATGGCGATCACCCTGTCGCGATGGGCTCGGGTCATGCAGTAGATGACGGAGCTGACCCGGCACAGTTCCAAGGTGACCGGGCGGGCGCGGTGACGGCGGGGATTTCCCCGGCCCGGCACCCGTTGCAGGCCGAGTTCGGCCAGTGCGGACCGGGCGCCGGGAGCCATCGGGCGCGCGGGCAGCGGTGTCGCGACACCCGCGCTGGAGAACCGGAAGAGGTGTGCGACGCCGGCCTCCGCGGCCTGGGCCCACGCGATGACCTCCGCCATGGGCGAGCGGGACGTGTTCCCACCGCAGATGAACAGCACCCGGCATGCCGCCGTACCGGTGCCGCGCGTTCGCCACCAGAGGGCGACCGACGGCCAGGACAGGGCCGCGGCCGCGCCGACGCCGAACACGAGCGCGATCAGCTGGCTGCTCCCCGGAGCCGCGAGCCCGGCCCAGGCGAGCGCGTACGAGGCGACCAGGCCGGACATCAGGCTGGCGAACGCCCAGGCCGACACGCCCCAGGTGTATTCGCGCCGGTCGAGGTAGATCAGCGAGGCGAAGACGAACAGCACCTCGTAGGCCACTCCTATCCCGGCCGCCTCCCACGCGACCGGTGTGCCGAGGAACGTGGTGAAACCCGCGCGCAGCTGTGGTTGTCCGGCCAGCGCCCCGGTGCCCAGCAGCACGGCCAGCCACACCGGTGCCGCGACATGCTCCTCCACGAAGAATCGCCGATTCGTTGCGACAACACCGTTCTTGGCGGCGCGGCCCATTATTTTGAACCGGCCGAGGTAGCCCACGAGGTAAATGAGGACGCTCAGCACGGCGGCCAGAGTGAGGTGGTAGCTGTTCACGTCACCGAGAGCCACCGAGACCGCTATCAGACTGAGAAACAGCGCCAACCACGAATTTTTCATAACCGGCCGCTTACCGGCCACGTCGATCAATGGGGAGAGAATGAGAACTCCGCCCCTCATCAACAACAGCATGAAGAGGATCGAGACACCCGCGAAGCTGTAGTTCATCGTGGTGGCGCCGATGATCAGCGAGGTGAAGAAGCCGGCCGCCAGTGTCTCCCGCCCCACCGTCGGAATCCGGCTTCCGCCCATCCCGCTCCGGCGCATGTACCGCCACCGACCGGACACGCCCAGGAAGACCGTCATCGCGGCGAGCTGACCGAAGACCGCTGCGGGCAGCATCTCGTAGCCGCCGACCGGCTGGGACGACAGCGGAGTCACACCGCTGGACAGCGCCTTGACCAGCATGGCGTAGGGAATATACGAGACGAAGTATCCGAAGGTGAGCCAGCCCATGTGAGTCCCATTACTGGTCGAACGTCAAGGTGCTAACGCCGCAAGTCCGGGATCGGCACGTCTGGTCGAATTCTGACCCGAATGAAATCTTCCTGCTTTTCAGGATGAGTGCGAAATCTCGACTATTCAGTCACATAGCCATCCAAAAATGCTACCCCACACGGCCGCACACAGCCAGCGCAGGAGCCCAGGAGCGGTATCAGCAGGTGGAGTGGCAGATCGGTCGGTGGTCGCCCCGCCGCGACCACCGCCACCCCAGTGCTCGGTGAACGGGGCCCACCGATGGAGCGTGCCGGGCCGGGCGCCGAGCCGGGAACACACGTGCGGCGACGCGGCTCGCCCGCACGTCATGGGGCGGCGGCAGTCCAGTTCCTTCAGGAGCTGGACGAACGCTGCCCGCTCGGCCCGGACACCGCGAGACGGCTCGCCCAGGCCGATCCGCGAGAACTCCGGAAAAAAATCCGGCCGCCGATGTCGAGATCCCGTGACCGGCTCCGTCCCAGGGGTGAACGTGACCACAATGGGTCGCACCAGTACCGAGGAGAACCACGATGGCCAAGTACTTGCTGCTCAAGCACTACCGCGGCGCCCCGGCAGCGGTCAACGACGTGCCCATGGACCGGTGGACACCGGAAGAGATCTCGGCGCACGTGCAGTACATGCAGGACTTCGCGGCCCGGCTTGAGAAGACCGGCGAATTCGTCGACGGTCAGGCACTCGCCCCCGAGGGGGCCTGGGTCCGGTACGACGGTGAAGGGCGCCCGCCGGTCACCGACGGCCCGTTCGCCGAGACCAAGGACCTCATCGCGGGCTGGATGGTGATCGACGTCGACACCTATGAGCGCGCCGTCGAGCTGGCCGGGGAGCTGTCGGCCGCCCCCGGTGCGGGCGGGAAGCCGATCCACGAGTGGCTTGAGGTGCGCCCGTTCCTGGCCGCTCCGCCCACCATCACCGAGTGCCATTGATGAACGAGGCCCTGCTGAGGAGCCTCACGCCGAGCGTGCTCGCCATCCTCGTCCGCCGCGGAGCCGACTTCGCGGCGGCCGAGGACGCCGTGCAGGAAGCGCTGGTCGAGGCGGTCCGGGCCTGGTCGGCCGACCCCTCCTCAAGCTCTTCGGACACGGGATACCCCATGCGGGACCCGAAGGGCTGGCTGGTCACCGTGGCCTGGCGCCGGTTCCTCGACGCGACCCGGGCGGACGCCGCCCGCCGCCGGCGTGAGGACGTCGTCAACGAGGAACCGGCGCCCGGGCCCGCGCCCGCGGTGGACGACACGCTCCAGCTCTACTTCCTGTGCGCCCACCCGTCGCTGACACCGTCGTCCGCCGTCGCACTCACGCTGCGCGCCGTTGGCGGGCTGACCACCCGCCAGATCGCCCACGCCTACCTGGTGCCCGAGGCGACCATGGCGCAGCGCATCAGCCGTGCCAAGCGCACCGTCTCCGGCGTACGGTTCGACCAGCCCGGCGACGTCGCCACCGTGCTGCGCGTCCTCTACCTGGTGTTCAACGAGGGCTACTCCGGCGATGTCGACCTGGCCGCCGAGGCCATCCGGCTCACCCGGCAGCTCGCGGCCTCGGTCGATCACCCCGAGGTGGCGGGGCTGCTCGCCCTCATGCTGCTCCACCACGCCCGGCGCGCCACCCGGACCGCGCCCGACGGCAGCCTGGTACCGCTCGCCCAGCAGGACCGCGCCCGGTGGGACACCGGGTCGATCGCCGAGGGCATCGAGATCCTGCAAGCGGCCCTCGCCCGCGACCGGCTGGGCGAGTTCCAGGCCCAGGCCGCCATCGCGGCACTCCACGCCGACGCGCTCACCGCCGAGGAGACCGACTGGGTGCAGATCGTCGAGTGGTACGACGAGCTCACACGCCTCACCGACAGCCCGGTCGTCCGGCTCAACCGCGCAGTCGCCGTCGGGGAGGCCGACGGACCGCGCGCCGGCCTGACGGCGCTCGCGGCGCTGGACGCCTCGCTGCCCCGTCACGCCGCGGTGGCCGCGTACCTCCACGAGCGCGACGGCGACCTGGTGACGGCGGCACGGCTGTACGCCGAGGCGGCCCAGAAGGCATCCAATCTCGCCGAGCGCGACCACCTGACACGCCAGGCCGCCCGGCTCAACTCCCAGCCGCATCACTGACGGGCCACGCGCGGTAACCGTGGGCCTGAGCCGTCCAGCCCCGTTCGGGGGCCGTTCGACCCATGCGGGTGCGACGGGCGCGATCCCCGTCGGCTCGGGACGTGGCGAAAGCGGACTCGGCGGCCGGTTCTTCGGCGGGTGAGCCGGCAGGCGCATCGCAGGCCGCGGCTCGGCCGACCACCATGCGCGCTGCCGCCCGTGCCGTGTCCTGTCGCGGTCGTTTCCCGGACATCACCGTCACCGGCCGGGACGGTCCCGGTCGGGGCCGGACGTGTCGGGGCCGGACGTCGGCCGCGCAGGGACGTTCGGCCCTGTGACCGGAGTGTGCCGCCGTCCGACGGTTGTACCAAGTGGGTGAACGGACCAGTGACGTGCTGGAGGCCGACACATGAGCACACCGGATTCGCCGTACACGTCCGGTCCGCCTCCGCCACGCAGACAGCGGGCATCTCGGGAGGCGAACCCCCTCAAACGCACGTCCGACCGGCTCGAATCCTGGTTCCGCCGCGTCCTGATGGTCCTCCTCGTCCTCGGCGTGCCCTTGGCCGCGATCAGCGCGGGACAGGCAGCTTACGAGTCGTCGATGCGCACCGTACGAGCGCAGGTGGCCGCACGGCAGGAGATCACGACTCGCCTGGCATCGAGCATCCAGGGCGATCCCACGATGGGGAGGCAACCCGCGCTCGTCCACTGGACCGACATGAGCGGCCGGGTGCGGGCGGGAACCACCCTGGTCGAATCGGGAACACCCAAAGGCGCCACCGTACGCGTGTGGGTGGACCGCGACGGACGGATCACCGGCCCCCCGATGAACACGCTGGCCGCGAGGTCCAACGGCTGGTTCGTGGGCGGGATGGCGGGAATCGGCGTGGCCGCCGGCTGCTACGCGGCGCGGGCGGGCATGCGCCTCGCCCTGGACCGGAGAAGGTACGCGCGGTGGGACGCCGAATGGGACCTGGTGGAACCGCTGTGGACCGCACGCTTTCGCCGGTGACAGGCGGGACCATCACCAACCGAGCACTGAGGTGAGGCGCGAGCGCGATGTCCGGGGCAAAGAAGATCATCCGCCCGGACCTGCCGGACGCGCTGCGGCCCCTTCGGCCAGCGAAACCTCCCCGGCAGAGGCTGAAGGGCAGGGACGCTGTCAGAAGACGGCACACGACGTGGGACGACGAACGGGCCGACGTGGAGGTCCAGTAACAGCGACTCCAGTACGGCGGCTCCGGTACAGCGGCTTCGGTACGGGACTCCGGTACAGCGGCTCCGGTACAGCGGCACATCCCCGTGGATCACCCTGACGGGAACGCGTCTTGAACACGGGCCGGAACCGGCGTTTCGCCGCTGCCCGCATGTCTGGTCATGCGCGGGACGCTGGCTCGCCGTAGCGCAGCAGCACACCCACGCCCTCCCTCAGCCGTAGCTCCCGCTCGGGCACCACGACCAGTTCGGCTCCCGTACCGACGAGGGCGCGGGCCAGGGCCGAGTCGGCCCGTTCTTCGTCGACCTCCGGTATCCCGTAGGAACGCAGTTCCTCTTCGGTGAGGGCGAGTTGGCCGGGTTCCGGGCCGACCCACAGGCGGAGCTGCGACTCGGGGTGGTTGTTGAGGAAGAGGGCCTTGACCCTGCCGCGTTGCAGTGCCGACACGGCGGCGGCAAGCCCTTCCACGGCCGCTTTGTCATGGGCTCGCTCGGCGAGGAAAGCGCTGAGCAGCGCGCGGTCGCGCACCGCCATGCGCCCTCTGAAGAGGCCGTCGAGCTGCTGCTCGAGCAGTGCCCGCCCGGTTTGGGGCTCACCCGTGCGTTCGACCGTCGCGACCTGCCCGCGCAGCGGAACCGGAAGCCGACGGACGAGGATGCCGCGGGCCCAGACGTCACCCGCGACGACCACCGTCTCGACGTCGATGCGCCGTGCGTGGCCCGCCAACTCCCGGCCCGCCGCTCCGGCGGCGTTCAGCCAGTCGGTCACCGGGATCTCCTCGTGGAAACGGTGTCCGGGCGTGACCCGGGTCAGGGGCCAGGTGCCGGCTTCGGCGTCGATCCGTACGGTGCCGACGGCATCCGTGGCGTGACGGCCGCTGTACCGGACGTAAATGACCAGGTACGGGATGCCGGGCGCGTGCTGGACGATCAGCGGCATGGTGTCCGGCAGGGTTCCGAAGTGCGCGGTGTCCCGTGGGGGCGGCGCGGGCAGCTCGTCCGACAGCGCCAGGTGCCCGTGCGCGGCGAACACCGCCTGCCCGTGGGTGCCGGGGATCTCCGTGTCGCTGCCGACGATGTCCGCGACCGCGGTGATGGAGTCCTGGTCCGCTCCCTCGGCCGCCAGAGCGTCCCGCAGATGTCGCCGGCGCAGCTCTATGGCGGCATCCGGGTCGTCGATGGCGGCATCGCGAGAGGTGTCCAGATAGACGGACGCGTAAGGACCGGGCTGCTTGTACAGAGGTTCGAGGAAGGAAAGTCGCATGGTCACTCCCGAGTGGGCTCCTGGCACCACGTGCCACCGCACCGGCCCGGAATGCCGCTGCATCGAGTCACGGTCGGGGCGGCGTGCGCAGCTCGCTCCGACTCCAGCATGCGCCCGTCCGACGAGCCGTGCCCACCTGGCCGGAGACCCGCGTCGCGAAGATCGGGGTGGGGCCAAGGGAGGTCAAGGCGTGTGCGGGCTCCCGCCGCAGGCGTGGTTCAGGAGAGCCAGTCGCGGTAGTGGGTGGGCGCGATACGGGCGTCGCCCCGGGCTATGAGGGCCTCGCCGCGGACGGCGGCGAAGATGCCGGCGGTGTCGTCGGTGACGACGGTACGGCCGTCGGGGTGGGCGTCAAGGGTGATCCGGCCGAGGTCGTCGAGGGGGAATACCTCGGGTCCGGCGATGCCGAGGGCGCCGTTCAACGGGGTGCCGACGGCGACTTCGGCGACGGCGTCGGAGACGTCCTGGGCGGCGATCGGTTGCAGCGGGGTGGTGGGCAGGCGGACGATGTCGCCCTCGGTGGTCCAGGACAGGACCGCGTCGATGAACTCCATGAACTGGGTGGCGCGGACGATCGAGTAGGGGATCGGCCCGGCCTTGAGGATGTCCTCCTGAAGGACCTTGGCCCGGTAGTAGACGGCATCGGGCACACGTTCCGCGCCGAGGATCGACAGGATGACGAGATGCCCGACCCCGCCCTTCTGAGCGGCGGCGAGGATATTGTCCATCGACGTCCGGAAGAACGCCGGGGAGGCGTCGTCGAAGGTCGGGGAATTCGTCAGGTTGACGACTACGGCGGCGCCGGCCACCGCCTCCTCCACTCCCTTGCCGGTGATCACGTCGACACCGGTGGACATGGAGTGCGGTTCGGCCTCGTGTCCGGCCGCGTCCAGCTTCTTCACGACCTGCGACCCGATCAGTCCTGTTCCGCCGATCACTGCGATCTTCATGGGGTATCTCCCGTCGTACACCGATGGGTCAAGTGGTCATGCGTCCAGCCTGCGCCGGTGCGGTGCCGGGCGCACTCGCTGGGTCGGACACGCATGTCGTGCCTGCGACGATCCCGTACCGCTCGCGGGCGCCCACCGGCGGTGTTCGGGGTCGACGTACTCGAAGGTCGGCATCGGCCGTTGTGCCGTCGCCGTCGGGCATGGCCGGGGAAAACCGTTGGGAGCTTCTCATCGTGGGCGGCTAACATGCACCGGCGTGGACATTGGAGATCCCAAAGAGCTGGTCCGGCATGGGTACGACGCGCTGTCCCTCCGCTACGACGAGGCGTATGGCGCCGAGACGAAGTACCAGCCGTGGATCAGCGAACTGTCCGGTCGTATCCCGGTCGGCGGTACGGTGCTGGATCTTGGGTGCGGAAGCGGGGTTCCCGTCGCCCGCGCGTTCGCGACAACAGGTCACCGTGTCACCGGTGTCGACATCAGTGAGGTGCAGATCCGCAGGGCCCGGGAGCTGGTGCCGCAGGCCGAGTTCATCCGCGCCGACGCCACGGCCGTGGACTTCGCGTCGGCTTCCTTCGACGCGGTCGTCTCCTTCTACGCACTGATCCACATCCCGCTCGACGAACAGCTTCCGTTGCTGCGGAAGGTCGCCGGATGGCTGCGACCTGGCGGTTGGTTCCTGGGTACCACCGGCCATCGGGCCTGGACCGGTGTCGATGAGGACTGGCTGGGCGGCGGGACTGCCATGTGGTGGAGTCACGCGGACGCTGCCACGAATCGGGCATGGATCACTCAAGCCGGGCTGACGGTCGAGCAGGAGGAGTACGTGCCCGAAGGCGAGGGCGGGCACGCTCTGTTCTGGGCCCGACGCCGCTGATGCCCTTTCCCGGAAGGGCAAAGCGTGGTCGTCGAGGGCCTGGGGCAGAGGGCAGGCGTCCGTGTCGGCCGGCCCCTGCGCCTGGCCGACTTCGGTAACTCCCGTCTCACACGGCCGTCTTCCCCAACCGGTGATTCAGACATCCTCCCCCGCTACAGTGTTGGGCTCGTGATGGAACACTGGAAGCGCCACGTAGTACGTCACCCACTGTGGGGTGCCCTGGAGTTGACCGTCGCCTGGCACACTGTGCTGTTGCTGACGGCGAAGGTCCTGCTGCCGCCGCTGGCCCCAGCGTGGTTCCCCGCCCTCGGACCGACCGTGGTCAACATGGTCTGTTGCGCGGGCGTCGTCTTCGTGATGTGGCGGTGGGGATGGCTGCGCGCATCAGGAACGGCCACCTGGGGCCGGGCACGGAGGTGGTGGCTGGCGGCGCCCCTGCTGTTCATAGCCTGCTCCTACACCGTCGCCGGGCTCGACGGCAGCACGACCGTTGTCACGAGCGGGCTCGTCTCCCTGCTGTGGGTCGGTGTCAACGAGGAGATCTACAGTCGCGGACTCGTGCAGCAGACCCTGGCCCCGATGGGCGCGGCCCGCGCGTCACTACTGGTCGGTCTCCTCTTCGGCTCCGGACACATCCAGAACTACTTCTTCTTCGACGCCCCGTTGGACAACACGCTCTGGCAGATGCTGTCCGCGGGGCTGTTCGGCTTCACCTGTGCCGCACTGCGTTACGCGATCGGTTCCGTCTGGCCGATGGTCGTGGTCCATGGCCTGGACGACTTCTTCCAGATACGTTCTCCCGGGGCGGCGCCGGACTGGTGGCAGGTGAGCGTGTATGTCTTCCATGCCCTGTACGGCGCGTGGTTGCTGCGCCGATACGGAGCCGACGATGCGGCAGGGGCCGGGCGTTCCGCCACAGCATCCGCAACTCCCGAGGACCGCTCCCCGATGGACCCACGGTAACGACTGCCAACTGCCCGGGCACAGGTCAGTGCACGGGGTGCACCGCCTCCCGCAGGAGAGGGAGCGTGGCCGGGTCGGCCAGGGCTGAACCCACCGCGACCGCGGCGCATCCGGCTGACAGGTACTCAGCGGCGTTGTGGGCGCTGATTCCGCCGGTGGCGATGAAGTGCACGTCCGGGAAAGGCGCGAGGTGCGCAGTGATCCAGTCGGCTCCGAGCTGTTGGGCGGG
Organism: Streptomyces sp. NPDC004752; assembly: GCF_053601275.1. Classification (NCBI taxonomy): domain Bacteria; kingdom Bacillati; phylum Actinomycetota; class Actinomycetes; order Kitasatosporales; family Streptomycetaceae; genus Streptomyces; species Streptomyces sp. NPDC004752. The sequence continues at coordinate 41,782 of NZ_JBSGBN010000017.1, forward strand.
GAACGCCTTGAGCCAGGTGTGACCCAGGGCGAGAGCGTTGGCGATGTCAGTGGCGGTGGCGACGCCCGGCAGATGGGGAAGACCGGCATCCGCGGAGGCGTCGACGACTTCCGGGTGCAGTCCTGGGGCCACGGTGAAGGCGGCACCCATGTCCCTGACCGCTTGCAGCCGCTCCGCGGTGGTCACCGTACCGGCCCCGACGTGCTTGCCGTGGGCGCGGGCCGCCTCGACCGCCGCCTCAAGTGAGGGCAGGGCGGATGCGGACTGGACGGGGATTTCAACGAGGTCGACACCGAAGTCCCAGGCGCGTCGGCACAGTTCGACGGTGGTGGACGGGCCGTGGCCGCGGAAGATGCCGATGACGGGGGTCGCGGCCAGGTGCCGGGCGAAGAAGTCGTTGCTGCGGTCGGCGGGAGTCATGGGGTGTTTCCCTTCCAGCCCAGTTCGGCACTGATCTCCTGGGCGGCTTTGCGGAATTCGTCGAGGCGGGAGCGGAGTTCGGTGAGCGGGGCGACGGCGGACAGTTCGGTGATGGAGATGCCGTGGGTGACCTTTCCACGGGCGTCAAGGACGGGCAGGGCGATGCAGTTGATGTAGCCCTCGTGTTCGCCGTCGTCCTCGGCCCAGCCGCGGGCCCGGGTCCGGCGCAGATCCTGGTCGAGGGATGCGCGGCTGGTGTGTGTGGTGTCGGTGTAGCGCTCGAACGTGGCCTTGTCGAGGATGCGTTCCTGGGTCGCCGGATCCTGGTACGCGGTGATCACTTTGGCTACGCCCGCGGTATGGGTCTGGGCCTGGAGGCCGATGCGGGAGCCCATGGCGACGCTGCCCCGGCCGTCGACCTTGTCGACGTAGACGATGCGGTCGCCGACGAGTTCACCTAGGTGGACGGTGTGGCCGTGACGCTCGGCCAGCTTTTGCAGGACGGGATGCGCGAGCGAACGGGCCTCGACTTGATCGAGTGCGAGCTGGCCGTAGGCGATGAGCTGGAAGCCCATCGCGTAGTGCCCGCGGGCGTCCTTGCGGACGAATCCGGCCTCCTCCAGGGTCTGCAGGAGTCGCAGAGCCGTCGACTTGTGCACCCCGATGCGTTCGGCCACCTCGCCCAGGGAGCGCGGCTGTTGGGAGACAAAGCCGATGATGTCGATGGCGCGGGCGACTGTTTGCGACATGGGGTGAGTCCTTAGTTGCTGACCTGGGAGATGCTGGTGTCCTCGTCCTCCAGCAAGGCGATCACCTCACGTGCCGATGGAAGGGGCGCCAGATCGGAGGCGGAGGCGAGGACCTGCGCTGCCGCGTAGTGTCCGAGCCGCAGACGCAGGGTGTCGTCCTGTCCGTGGAGCCATCCGCTGAGCCAGCCGGCCGCGAAGGCGTCTCCGGCGCCGACCGGGTCGAGGACGTGCACCCGCCGGGAGGGCACGCGGGCGGTGCCGGTCCGGGTGAAGGAGACCGCCTCGATGGCGGCATCCTTCACAACGAGGTGTGCCGGCTTGTCGATCAGGGTGCGTACGCTCTCGGCGTCGGTGGTCCCCCAGAGCGCGGCCGCCTCGTCTCGTCCCACGAAGACGATGTCGCAGTGCTGGGCAAGATCGAGCAGGGTGTCTGCCGCCTGCCGGTGGGGGTCCGTATGTCCGTCGCTGATCCGCTGCCACAGCACCGGTCGGTGGTTGACATCGAAACTGACGGGAGCCCGGCCCCAGGGACGGTCGAACACCATCCGGTGCGTGAGGGTTGAGCAGCTCGGGGACAGGGCGGGCAGTACGCCGGAGAGGTGTACGAGGCGCGGGGCGACCTGAGTCCAGGTGTCGAGGTCCGCGGTGTCCATGCCTGTGGCTGCCGAGCCGGCGCGGTAGTAGGCCACTTCGGTGCCGTGCGGCGTGGGGTCCTTGAAGTAGACGCCGGTGGGCCGGTCGGGGTCGCGGCGTACCAGCGAGGTGTCCACGCCGTGGCCGGACAGCATGGTGGTGACGATGTCACCCAGCCGGTCAAGGCCCAGGGCGCCGGCCCAGTGCGTGCGGTGGCCGAGTTCGGCGAGGAGAGCGGCGACGTTGGACTCGGCGCCGCCGGGCCGCAGGACGAAGCTGGACTCCGCATCGAGTCGGCCGCCTTCCTGCGGGGTGACCATCACCATGGTCTCGCCGACGGTGAGTACGTCAGTGACGATGGCCTGCATGGTCTGTGTGTTGTTCACTGCCAACCGCTTTCTCGATGCTGCGGTGGGGTTCGGGTGAGCCGCCGCCCACCCAAACGATCATGTTGCAACATTTGCAACGCTGTAGCAGCATATGCAAAACCTAGGTCGCTTCTGCTTGCCATGTCAACGGGCGAGGCCAACTCCCCCCGGCCCCGCCGACGGACGCTCCGGGCTACTGGCCCGGCCTCCGCCGCATGGAAGCGACTACATCGAAGCGATCACCTTGAAGCGATGCGCGACGAACTCGATGACCACATCGCGCTCATGAGCGATGCCACCATGGGATGCGGGCGCCCCGGGAATGCCGCTGGGGTGTTCTCCGGCGGCCGTCGGAGAACACCTCTCAGGAGCGCGGGACGTCGTGCGGCACCGCCGCCTCCGCTGCTGCGGCAGACTCATCGCGGGGCGGAGCGGCCATGGCCCCCGCCGGGTCCTCGCTGAAGCTCACCACCGGAGGCTTCCGACGGAACATCCGGGTCAGGAACAGCAGATACAGGAACCCGGCCAGCATCCAGCAGAGCCCGACTTTGAAGGTGATGCCCTCCAGGCTGGTCCACAGCCAGAGAGTCAGGGCGAAGCCGATGAGCGGCAGTAGTCCATAGGAGAGCAGATCGCGACCGCTTCGTCGGCCCTGGTCGACCAGGTAGTGCTTGACCACGCTCAGGTTGACCAGCGAGAAGGCGATCAGGGCACCGAAGTTGACCATCACCACGGCGTTGTCGAGGCTGATGAACAGGGCGACCAGCGAGACGGCGGACACCAGGCCGGTCGCGATCGCCGGGGTGCGGAAGCGCGGGTGGAGATGGCCGAACACCCGCCTGGGGAGCACGCCGTCGCGCCCCATCGAGTAGAGAATCCGGGACACACCGGCCTGTGTGGTGACCCCGGAGCCGAAGGCACCCGCGACATAGACGGCCACGAAGAACGAGGTGAAGGCGGAGCCGCCGAGCGTCCGCATGATGTCGAGGCCCGCGCTGTCGGCGTCGCGGAAGGTGGTGCCCGGGTGCACCAGCGCGCCCATCCAGGACACCAGGATGAACAGCAGGCCGCCGAGGACCGTGGTCAGCACTATGGCGCGGGGAATGGTGCGCCGCGGGTTCCTGGCCTCCTCCGACATGGTGGAGACCGCGTCGAAGCCGAGGAAGCTCAGCGCGACGATCGCGGCCCCGGAGAACGCCGCCGATGCTCCGGAGCCGCCCGGCAGGAACGAGGCGAACGGCGCGGAGGCACCGTGGTCGAGTGTGTGATGGACGGACAGGGTGACGAAGACCGCCACGAGCACCCCCGCGAGGCCCACCACCAGAGTGCTGAGCCGGCTGATGAAGTTCACGCCCAGCACATTGACGAGCAGGGAGAGCAGCAGCGCGGCGAGCACGAACACCTGCGCGGGAACCGACGGGAACTGGCTGTGCAGATAGATACCGATCAGCAGGAAGTTGATCATCGGCAGGAAGAGATAGTCCAGCATCAGAGTCCAGCCGACCATGAAGCCGACATGCCCGCCGAAGGACTGCTGGGTATAGGTGTACGCCGACCCTGCGCTCGGGAACGCCCGCACCATTCGCCCGTAGCTGACGGCCGTGAAGAGCATCACCACCAAGGCGATCACATAGGCGGCCGGCAGATGGCCGTTGGTCACGCCGACGACTGCCCCGTAGGTGGTGAACACGGCCACCGGAGCGAGGTAGGTGAGACCGAAGAGAGTGAGACCGGGCAGCCCGAGGACCCGTTTGAGCCCGGATTGCCCGGGGGTGTCTGTCGCCGTCATGAACCGTTCCTTCCGCGAAGAGAGTTGCGGATTGCCGGGTGATCCGGCAACTGGCGGTGGCGGGGCGTACGGTGTCCCCCCGCCACCGCCCGCCGTCACCCGTGGGTGCCGTGGGTGCGCTCGCCGGCCAGCCAGGTGCCGAGCACGGTGATGCCGGGCACGTCGTGCGGGTCGCAGTCGCGGGGGTCACGGTCGAGCCAGACGAGGTCGGCGACATGTCCTGGGGCCAGAACACCACGGTCGTCGGCCATCGCCTGGTGGGCGACGCCGGCCGTGTAGCAGGACATCGCGGTCTCGATGTCGATCCGTTCCTGTGGCAGCCAACCGCCCTCGGGGCGGCGCTCCTGCGTCTGCCGGGTCACCGAGACCGGAAGGCCGGTCAGCGGCCGGTGGTCGGTGACCGGCCAGTCGCTGCCGAAGGAGACCCGGGCGCCGCAGCTCAGCAGCGACCCCAGCGGATACTGCTGCCGGGACCGGGCCTCGCCCAGGCGGGGCACGGTGAGGTCGGTCATCACCGGGTCGGCCTGCAGCCACAGCGGCTCGATATTGGCGATCACACCCAGTTCGGCGAAACGGGGCAGGTCCTCGGGGTCGACCATCTGCACATGGGCGATCACCGGACGGCGGTCACGGGGACCGCGCACCTCGGTGAGGTGCGCGACGGCGTCCAGGGCGGTGCGGACGCCGGCGTCGCCGATGGCGTGCAGATGCGGCTGCAGTCCCAGCCGGTCGATCTCCACCAGGGCCTCGCGCAGCTCGTCGGCCCAGAGCGGCATGCCCCGGGTGCAGGGATCATCGGCGTACGGTTCGAGCAGCGCCGCGGTGCGGTTCTCGATGATGCCGTCGACGAAGAACTTGACCGTGTGAACGGTCAGTCGGTCGAACCCCGCGGCCTCGATCCGGTCGCGGTCGGCCGCGAACTCGGCGAGCTGCTCGCGCCACCGCGACGGGTCGGCGCGCAGCGCGAGGTTCACCCGGGTGGCCAGGAGGCCCTGCCCGGCCGCCGTCAGATAGGCGTCGATGGCCTCGTGCTCCACCCAGGCGTCCTGGATCCAGGTGACCCCGGCCGCGGCGTAGGTACGGGTGGCGGTGGCCAGGGCCCGTACCCGTTCGTCCAGGCTCCTCGCGGGTGCGGCGCCGAGGACCGCGTCGACCGCGTCCCACTCGACCATGGTGCCCAGCAGGCTGCCGTCGGGACGGCGTGGGAACAGGCCCCGCTCGCTGTCCTGCACGGAGTCGTCGAGTCCGGCCCGGCGCATCGCCTCGGTGTTGCACCACAGCGTGTGGTAATCCCAGGCCCGCAGGGCAACGGGGCGGTCGGGCACGGCAGCGTCCAGCCAGCGGGCGTCGAAGAGGCCGTCGGGGGCGAGCGTGGCGTCGTAGCTGCCGCCGAGGATCCACTCGGCCTGCGGGTGCTCGGCGGCGTACCGCCCGACCTCCGCGACCAGCTCGTCCACGCTGGTACAGGCCCTGATACTCGGCCCGAGCGCTTCGAATCCACCATGGTCGGGGTGGCAGTGGCCGTCTCCGAACGCGGGCATGAGCAGGCCCCCACCGAGGTCCAGCACCTCGTCGGCGGCGCCGGCGAGTGCCTCGGCCGCGGCGCCGACCGCCTCGACCCGGCCGTCCCGCACGGCCAGCGCGGTCGGCGGCTGCCCGGCGTCGGACGGTGTGGGCAGACCGGTCCACACGGTGACGTCACGGAAAACGGTGAGGGACATGCGTACTCCCAAAGCGAATGCCATTCGTTTTAGTGGACGCAGGTTAGAGTCATGCGACGACGTTTGGGAAGAGGGGCGGGGAAACCGGATGAGCGCCGGGACGCGCAGGACGGGACGGCCGAGCACACCCGTACTCGATCGCGAGGTGATCGTGCGCGGTGCGCTCGAGATCATCGACGAGGTGGGCGCCGAGGGGTTCTCCATGGCCCTGCTGGCTCGGCGGCTCCGAGTGCGGCCGTCATCGCTGTACAACCACGTCAAGGGCAGGGACGACATCCTGGCCGGTGTGCGCGAACTGGTGGCCGACCCGATCGACGCGGGTGTCTTTGACACCCTCCCCTGGGACGAGGCCCTGGTGAGCTGGGCCAGGCTCTACCGGGCGGCCTTCGCGGCACATCCGCAGACCATCTCGCTGCTGGCCACCCTCCCGGTGTCCGGTGCGCACCGCACCCTGCGGATGTACGAGTCGGTGGTGGCCGGTCTGGAGCGCGGCGGATGGCCGACCGCATCGGTCATCCCCGTCATGGTCGGTGTGGAGTCGTTCGTCCTGGGTTCGGCGCTGGACCTGGTGGCACCGTCCGCGATGTTCGACCCCGGACCGGACTCACCCCAGGTACCCAGGTTCGCCGCCGCGGTGCGGGCCCGCGACGCGGCCTCGGCCGCGCAGCGACGGCCCGCCGCCGACCTGGCCTTCGAGGTCGCTCTCGCGGCGCTGGTCGACGGCCTGCGCACCCGGCTGACTGCGGAGATCGCCGCTCGGGGCACGGCAGTTGACGTGAGGTCAGCCGGAGAAGAACCCCGAACGGAATGAACAGGTTCAACCGCCGGGATCGGTTCACCGACAGCAGTAGAGCGGGGGTGTCCGATCGCCTGCCTGACCGGGGATACCCCGCCCCGGTGCGGTGCCGGGCAGCCAGCCGGGTTCGAGCATCAGGACACCGATGCCGGGCCCGGCGTGGCGCCGGAGTTCATGGGCGCAGGAGAGGATCGCCGGCGTTGGTGTTGGCGTAGGCGACACCGGAGGCGTTGCGGCCCGGGTTTCCTCTCGCCGCTCACGAGCCGGACGATCTCGACGGGTTCGCACCACTCTGCTCCGGGCACGCCCATCATCCGCCGACCGCGGCTAGAGATCGCGACACACGGCCAACGCCTCCAACACCTGGGCAGACTCATGGACTTGATGCCCCCAGGAAGCGACGACACGGCCGGTCTCCGCACGGACCGGCCTCCCCATCCCCTGACGCCCGAGAATCTCACTGGCATTCCGGACCCCGAGCACCCACGGGAACCAGGAGAGCCCAGCGGCTCAGCGGCTCAGCCCGCTCACACAGGGAGCGGCCTCGACGCGGGACGCCGGGGCCCGCCGGGATTCAACCACCCGCCCCGAATGTGTTGCGAGCATGTCAATCCATCCCTTAAGTTTACGCGCGTCAACACGAGCGATGAGCTGAGGAGTTGATGGCGCGCCCGGCACCTGCCGACCACCGATGACCCAAGTACGGCGGTCCCGTCCCGCAGCGCGTCGCGGCAGTCCCTCCACACACCCCTGGGAGAACCATGCCTGCAGCCACCCTCTCGCGGTTCAGATCCGGTCACACCGGTGCCGCGCGTGGCCTGATGTTCGTCCGTGCGGCCGGGCTGATGGCCACCGTCCTGACCCTGCTGATCCTGCCCGGCACCGCCTCGGCGACGGCCGCCGACGACCGCGGGACTCCGGTGCGCATGACGCACCCGGACCAGGACCACGCCGGATCCGGGCTCCAGCGCCTGGGCGCGGGATCACCGTCGGCCGCCATGTCCGCAGCCGCCGCCTCGGGCCCGGCCGGTCTCGACGTGAGCGGCCACCAGGGCAACGTCGACTGGACGTCCGTCAAGAACAAGGGTGCCGCCTTCGCCTACGTCAAGGCCACCGAAGGCACCACCTACACCAGCCCCTACTTCTCCCAGCAGTACAACGGCGCGGAGAGCGTGGGGCTGATCCGCGGCGCCTACCACTTCGCGCTGCCCGGCAACTCCAGTGGTGCCGCACAGGCCGACTGGTTCGTCAGCCACGGCGGCGGCTGGACCGCCGACGGCAGGACGTTGCCGCCCGCCCTGGACATCGAGTACAACCCCTACGGGGCCACCTGCTACGGGCTGAGCCAGAGCGCGATGGTGTCCTGGATCCGGGACTTCAGCAACCAGGTACACGCCAAGACCGGGCGCTACCCGACGATCTACACCACCACCGACTGGTGGACCACCTGCACCGGCAACAACAGCAGCTTCGGGGCCACCAACCCGCTGTGGATCGCCCGTTACGCCGGCAGCCCCGGCACGCTGCCCGCGGGCTGGTCGGCCCAGACGATCTGGCAGTACGCCGACTCGGGAACCTTCCCCGGCGACCAGAACACCTTCAACGGCACCCTCGCCGACCTCCAGGCGTTCGCCAAGGGAGGCGGCTCCAACCCGCCGCCGACCAGTAGCTGGCCCACCGTGCGACAGGGATCCAGCGGTGAGCGGGTCAAGACCGTGCAGTACCTGCTCAAAACGGACGGTTCCGGTGTGACGGTGGACGGCGCGTTCGGATCCGGGACGGAGTCCGCGGTGCGCTCGTTCCAGTCCGCGCACGGCCTCGCCGCGGACGGCGTCGTCGGACCCGCCACCTGGCAGGCCCTCATCGTCACCGTACGACAGGGATCGTCGGGACCCGCGGTCCAGGCGGTGCAGGGCCAACTCAACGCGCATGGTTCCGCGTTGACGGCGGACGGCGCGTTCGGACCCGCGACCGACTCCGCGGTGCGCTCGTTCCAGTCCGCGCACGGCCTCGCCGCGGACGGCGTCGTCGGACCCGCCACCTGGCAGGCCCTGGTCGCTTGATCTTCGGCTGATCTTCGGCGCGTCCGGGACGGCGGCCCGGACGCGCCCGAGCAGGCGCTGCCGGAGGCGCGGCCGTCCTGGCGCAGGTCACGCCCGTGGATCAAGGCGGTCGGCGTCGTCAGTGCGCGGAGGCTGTCACGGCGTGTTCGAATGGAGCCATCGGATTCTCGCAGGCGGCCCGCGAGCGGAATAGGGTCACCCCGGAGTCGCGAATACAACCTGAATACAACCTATTGTATATCCTAGCTTTATGCTGTAATGATAGAATTTTTATTATGAATGCGCGGCTGACTTTGCTCAGCGCGGTGCCTCCCGGTCTCCCGGAGAACGACGTCGTCCGGCTGGCGCTGCAGCACGCCGCGGGTGAACTCTGCGCTCTGGGTGGCATGGTCCACCTCTGTGGACCCACATCCGCGCTGTGCGTGGTGACGACCGTCGGCCTGCCTCCGGACATGCCCCACTCCTGGGAGATCATCGACCAGGAGAGTCAGGCGGCCCCCGCGCGCGCCCTGCGCCAGGGCAGCGCCGTATGGATGCCGCTGCCTCCCACTGCCCCGGCCGCCACGGACGGACAGGGCGGTCGGACCGACCCCGCGGGGTCAGCCGCCGCCCAAGCAGGAGAAGCAACAGCAGCCCCATGGCCCGGCACGGGCACGGGCGTCGCCGCCCTGCCGGTGTCCGCCGGGGGCCGCATCATGGGCACCCTCACCGTACTGACGGGCGACCGGGGCGAGCCCGCCCCGCACGAGTGGGACTTCCTCCGAGCGGTCGTCGCCTGGACCGAGGAGCGCATGGTCCAGGCGCCGAGATCGACGACACCCGAACCGGCGGAGTCCGACGACGAGCGGCAACAGGGGAGCGTGCCGGATCTCAGGATCGGATGGTGGGACTGGAACCTCCAGACCGACGATCTGCTCTGGGACGCGGCGGTCATGGAGTTCTACGGCAACAAACCGGGCGAATACGACTGCAAGATCCAGGACTGGATGCGGACCCTCCACCCCGACGATCTGGCAGCGACGCTGACGGAGACGCAGCGGGCGATCCGCGAGCACTCGATCTACGATGCCACGTACCGGGTACGGCGCGTGGACGGCACGTACGGCTGGACGCGGGCCCGCGGCAAGACGATCTACGACGACCGGGGTATACCCCTGCGCATGATCGGCGTGCGGTGGGAGAACAACGAGTCACCTTCCGCCCGTGACGCGCTCAGCGGCGCACTGCTCCACATGAGCGACGGCTTTCTGACCGTGGACGCCGCGTGGCGCATCACCTTCGTCAACCTGGAAGCGGAACGCACGCTGGGTCGCTCCCAGGAGCAACTGTCCGGGCGTGCGCTCTGGGACGTGCCGGCCATGCAGCAGATCCCGGACCTGGAGCGCCGCTGCCGGAGAGCCGCCGCCGAGGAGACACCCGCCAGCTTTGATGTCCGGATACAGGACACGGGGCGCCGCTACCAGCTGCGGCTGGTCCCGGGACCCGTCGGCCGGGCCATCTATCTGACGGACGTCACCGAGAAACGGCGTATGCAGGAAGAACGCGAGGCTACCGCCCGTGCCGCGTCCGAGCGGGCGGCCCAGATCACGGAGCTGACCGCGGCCCTCGCCAAGGCGACGACCTCCAGGGATGTGGTGGACGCGGTCGCCTGGCGGGTGCTGCCGCTGTTCGCCGCGACCGGGCTCCTGGTGCAGGTCATCGAGGGCGACCGGCTGCACAACGTCGGAGCGGTGGGTTACCCGGACGACTATCTCGCCGACCTCGACGGCCGGCTCCGGGCACCGGGCGAGCCTGCCTGGGAAACGATCACGTCCGGCAGCCCTTTGTTCCTGTCGTCGGCGGACGAGTTCGCCGCGCGTGCCCCGCGGCGGGCCCGGCTGAGCGCCCGCGCGGGGCTGCAGGCACGGGCGTTCCTCCCGCTGACGGCGTCCGGCCGCACATTCGGCGTGTGCGTCGTGGCCTTCGACCGGCCGCGCCACTTCACCGAGGAGGAACGCACGCTCCTGACCACGATCAGGGCCCTCGTCGCACAGGCCCTGGAACGGGCCCGGCTCTACGATGCCGAGCACACCCGGTCCCGCGCGCTCCAGCGCAGTCTGCTTCCCCGGGACCTGCCCGAACTGCGCGCGTGCACGGCCGCCGCGTGCTACCTCCCCGCCCGGCAGGGGATGGACGTGGGCGGCGACTGGTACGACGTCATCCCGCTCTCCAGCGGCCGGGTCGCCCTGGTCGTCGGCGACGTCATGGGCCACGGCCTGCCCGAGGCGGCCACCATGGGCCGCCTGCGGACCGCCGTCCACACCCTGGCCGACCTCGAACTGCCCCCCGACGAAATCATGGGTCACCTCAACGACATCGTCGGCGGCATGAGCGAGGACTCGTACGTCACCTGCCTGTACGCGCTCTACGACTCCACCACCCAGGTCTGCTCCGTCGCCCGTGCCGGGCACCCTCCCCCGGCCCTGGTGTACCCCGACGGCACCGTGCACTTCCCGGAGCCGGCCCCCGATCCGCCGCTCGGCGCGGCGAAGCCCCCTTTCCAGACGGTCGAGCTGACCGTGCCCGACGGAAGCCTGCTCGTGCTCTACACCGACGGTCTGATCGAATCCGCGAACCGGGAGGCCGATCAGGGGATGTCGGACCTGGCCCGGATTCTGCGCACGGCTCACGAGGAGGGCGTCGACGCGAACCTGGAGGCGCTGTGCGAATCCCTGATCGCCGGACTGCTCTCCGGCCAGCACGCGGCGGCCGACGACGCGGCGATCCTCGTCGCCCGCCTCCACGCCCTTGCCGACGACAGAATGGCCTCCTGGCCGCTGCCCGAGGACCCGAAGGCGGCCGGTCAGGCCCGCCGCCATGTCCGCGCACAGCTCTCCACCTGGGGCCTGGACGAGCTGACACCCACCACGGAACTCCTGGCCAGCGAGCTGGTCGGCAACGTCGTACGGCACGCGAAGGGCCCGGTCCGGCTGCGTCTGCTCCATGACACCGGGCTGGTGTGCGAGGTCTTCGACGGCAGCCTGACGATGCCCCGTATCCGTCACACGACGGAGACCGACGAGGGAGGCCGCGGGCTGCAACTGGTCACAGAGCTGTCCCAGCGCTGGGGTGCGCGGTACACGCCGAGAGGCAAGTGCATCTGGACCGAACAGACTCTGCTCGGCCCGAACGACCGCCCGGGCCGGCCGCCCGGCACACAGGACCTGCTGTTCCTGAACGCCGAGGACTTCATGGGAGACCTGGACGCGCTGTCCCACGACAACCACGACGGGTAGCGCGGACGGGCCCCGCCCCCGCGCTCACAACCGACCGATCGCCTGCACAGGCTCGCGGAGGCCGCCCGAGTCTGCTCATGTCTCCCTCTGCGGTGCGTACTCGGCCGCTTCGAGTCCGAAGGTCCAGGCGACGCCCTCCCGTGCGGTCCGGGTGCGCGGTGGCACCCGCAGCCAGTACGTGCGGTGGATGCCGTCCGGCTCCGGGGTGGAGTTGACCACTTCGACCATCACCAGCGGCTCATCCCCCTCCAGTTCGATGCGCCAGAGCACACCCGTCTCGTCCCGTTGGAGGGGTTCGGCGCCGGACTCCTCCAGGTAGCGGTCGTAGCCGTAATGCTCAAGCATCACGCGGCGCAGTTCGGCGTTCTCCTCGTCGCGTATCCGCTGCGGGGTCAGGCCGGCGAGTTGTCCGAGGAATTCGGCGGGGACCGGCATACCGCGCCAGGCGTGCAGGGCGAATCCGTCGGGGAAGGCGAGCGCCGGTCCGTCCCCGCGGTCGAGCCTGCCCGCCTCGTCCCGGTGCAGTTCCACGGGGCGTTCCGAGATGATCGCGGTCTTCTCGTAGGGCCACCACCAGCCCGCGGCGCCGGCGACGGCGGCGATCCCCTCAAGCGTCTCGCCGCCGTCCTGGCCGTCGAAGGCCGCCAGCCAGGCCGCGTCGTGCTGGCCCAGGACCGCGTCGAGCAGCAGGAGCCGGACGGCCTGCTCACCCCCCGCCGCACCGGCCGATGCCTCGACCACGCCGGTCCGTATCCGCTCGGTCAGCATGACCGTGCCGTCCCACAGCTGAGCGCCCGTCAGGGCCCAGTGCTCGGCCCAGCCGGCCGGCCCGAGCCGGTCGAGGACGCAACTTCGGACGAGGGCCCACGGCCGGGTGCGCACCGCGTCCCGGACGCTGCGGCCGGCCGTCCCCTCCGCCGTGAGCCGTGCGGCCGCTGCCACGCCCTCGTGGGGCGAGCCCACCCACACGATGCGCTCCGGCTCGGGCAGGCCCCCCAGCCGGTAGGCGAGGCGCACACCCTCCTCAGCAGCCGCGCGGTCCGCGGGGCCGGTCGCCGCCGCCACCGCACGCCACTTCCCCGTCGTGTCCGCCTGCACGGTATCCATAGGTGTCGTCACCGCTCCGTTCTCCCGCCGTCTCAGTCCGCCACGACGCGGACCGCGCCGGGCACGTACTCACGCTGTCGCACCACTCGGTACCAGCCCTTGGGCAGCGGTATCGCCGCGTGTTCCTCGTGCACCACCCGTCCGCCGTCCGGGAGATGGAGGTAGGAGGCTCCGAACAAACCGGCCTCGCGGACCAGCGTCCCGGGCCCGACCACCGCGTGGGCGTGTCCGGTGACCTCGCCGAGCGCCAGCACGAGTCTCCCCCGCGCGTCCCGCGGCTGCTGCGGCAGCCCGTCGGTGCCCGGCGGCACGGCGGCCTCCGCGACGGGCACGATCAGGACGTCCCCCTGCCGATACATATGTGTCTCCCTTCCCCGTCGGCGCCTCGCCGACCGATGACCACGACGCTACGCCGGGGGTCTGACAATGCCCCTCGGACCGCCCACAGCCCGGCCCGTTGCCGACGATGTCAGTGCGGCTTGGTACAACTCTTCGCGATCACTTCTTCATGTCCAGGTCCCAGGAGGCCAGCGCCCATGTCCCATGTCGAGCATCTGAAGGAACTGAACGGTCTCCCGGCCTTCGACTTCCCCGCCCCCGGGGAGCGGCAGGAGTTGCCACAGGCGGGCACCGTGGCCTGGCGGCTGGCCGTCGATCCCTACGGGGACTCCTCGGAGGGGTTCGGTGAGCAGTGGGACCGCTTCCTCGAAGCCGTGGATCCCGCCGGTGTCCGCGCGATCGTCGTGGGCCCGTGGGGTGAGGTGTACGACGACGACTCCGGTTGCATCGTGCGGCTTCTGGTGGACGCGCGTGACCGGCTGGCCGCTCTCCGGGCCGTGTTCATCGGCGATCTCGAAATGGAGGAGGCGGAGATCTCCTGGATCGAGCAGTCCGATGTCACGCCGGTTCTCAACGCCTATCCGCTGCTGGAGGAGTTCGGGGTCCGCGGCGGCACCGGACTGCGTTTCCCGGCCATCGAGCACCAGCACCTGCGTACGCTGCGTTTCCAGGCCGGTGGCCTGCCCGGCGAGGTCGTGCGCGGTGTCGCCGCCAGCGAACTCCCCGCGCTGGAGCACCTCGACGTGTGGCTCGGCGTGGAGGGGTACGGCGGCGACGCGACGGTGGCCGACCTCACGCCGGTCCTGGCCGGGGGACGCTTCCCGGCGCTGCGCCACCTCGGCCTGCGCAACAGCGAGATCCAGGACGAGATCGCCGCCGCCGTCGCCGGAGCCCCGGTCGTCGCCCAACTGGCCTCACTCGACCTGTCCCTCGGAGTGCTCACCGACGAGGGCGTGACGGCGCTGCTCGACGGCCAGCCGCTCACCCACCTGACCCGGCTCGATCTCCACCACAACTTCGTCACCGAACCGGTGGCCCAGCGGATACGGACCGCGCTGGAGCCGTCAGGCGTCGAGGTCGACTTGTCCGAGCCCGGCGACAGCTGGGAGAACGACGGCGTCGTCCACCGCTTCACCGCCGTCGCGGAGTGAGAACGTCATGACCTTCGCCAGTCACTTCGAGACCTTTCACGGGCTGCCCGTCGTCACTTTCACCGAGCCGCAGGAGGAAGCGCCTGCGGCCGCGGGCGACGTGGCCTGGCGGCTGGACTGCTCCTGGGAGACGCCGTTCGCCGAACTGTGGCAGGGCTTTGTGGACCGGGTGCCGAGCACAGACGTACGGGCCTTGGTCATCGGGCCCTGGTGGCACGACGAGTACAGCGAACTGCGTCCGGCGCTGGAGCTGATCCTGGCCGACGCGGAGCGCTTCCCCGCGCTGCGCGCCCTGTTCCTCGCCGACGTCACCGGCGAGGAGTGCGAGATCTCCTGGCTGCGGCTCACCGATGTCACCCCCGTCCTGGAGAGCTTCCCGCTGTTGGAAGAGCTGGGCGTGCGCGGCGGCAGCTCGCACGGGCTGGGCGAGGAGCCCCTGTCGCTGCGTCCGGTGCGCCACGACGCGCTGCGCGTGCTGCGGTTCGAGTCGGGTGGCCTGCCCGGGCAGGTGGCACGGGCGGTCGGGGCGTGCGAACTGCCCGCTCTGGAGCGGCTGGAGCTGTGGCTCGGCGTGTCCCACTTCGGCGGTGACGCGACGGTGGCCGACCTCGCGCCGGTCCTGGCCCGGGGGCGCTTCCCGGCACTGCGTCATCTCGGGCTTAAGGACAGCGAGTTGCAGGACGAGATCGCGGCGGCGGTCGCCTCGGCGCCGGTCGTCGCACAGCTGAAATCGCTGAGCCTGTCCATGGGTACCCTCACCGACGCCGGTGCCGAGGCCCTGCTCCACGGTCAGCCGCTGACCCATCTCGAACGGCTGGACCTGCACCATCACTTCCTGAGCGAGTCCATGGCCGACCGGATCCATGCGGCCTTCGGCTCCGCCGGCACCGAGGTGGACCTGTCGGACCGTCAGACTCCACACCGCTGGCAGGGCGAGGAGTGGCGCTATGTCGCTGTCTCCGAGTAGCCCGACGCCCGATACGGACCGCCGCGGACCGGCGCCCGGTGCGGGTCGTCGCGGGCTGGCGCCCGGTGCGGACCGCCGCGGACCGACGCCCGGTAGCGGCCTTCGGTTCGCCGTGGTCGGCAATCCCGAGAACCGGCGGACGACGCTGTTCGCCGCCGCCGTCGGCTCGGCCGGCCACGCCCCGCCCCGCGTGCTCGCCTGGCGGGACGTGCTGAGCGGACGTCACAGCTTCACGCCGGGCGAGTTCGTACGGATCGACTCCCCCGGTGAGAACGCCGAGGTCGACCGGCTGCTGCGGGGCACCGACGATCCCGCCCGGGTCGAGGGAACGGCTCTGTGGCACCGCCGTTTCACCGCTGTGGTCCGGGAGGTGACGGGCGCGGCGCACCGCGCGGGTGCGGTGACGTCCGCCGACCCGGAGGATGTCGCGGTCATGTTCGACAAGCGGCGCTGCCATGCCCGGCTCGCCGCCGCGGGCGTACCGGTCCCCCCGGCCCTGACCGGCCCGATCGGCGGCTGGGACGGGCTCAGGGAGCAGTTGAAGGCCGCCCGGATCTCACGGGCGTTCGTGAAGCCGGCACATGGCTCGTCGGCCTCCGGTGTCGTGGCACTGTCGGTGGCGGGACCCGGCCGGGTCAGGGCGACGACGTCCGTGGAGACCACTTGCGACGGCCGCCTGTACAACTCCCTGCGCGTGCGCCACTACACCTCGGAGACCGAGGTCGCCGCCCTCGTCGATGCCCTGGTCCCGGACGGGATCCACGTCGAGCGGTGGCTGCCCAAGGCATCACAGGGCGGCCGGGCCGCCGATCTGCGGGTGGTCGTGGTCGCGGGGCGGGCCACGCATGCCGTGGTGCGGACCAGTCGGCACCCCATGACGAATCTGCATCTCGGTGGCGCCCGCGGCGACCTGGACACGGCACGCGTGGCGATCCGGGCCGCGGGAGGCGACTTCGCCGACGTGCTGGAGGTGGCCGAGCGGGCGGCAGCGTGTTTCCCGGGCACGCTGTGCGTCGGGGTCGACGTGCTGCCGTCCACCGGGTGGCGCCGTTTCACCGTCGGCGAGGTGAACGCCTTCGGGGATCTGCTGCCCCGCCTGACCGGACTGCCCGGCAGCGGCGCCGAGGGCCTGGACACCTACGCCGCGCAGGTCGCCGCGACATCGGCGGCCGTTCGGCGAGCGGAACACGAGGAGCACCACCATGACACCACCGCTTGACATGAACGAGGTCGTGGGCAGCCACGATCTGCTGCTGGTCACGTTCGACACCCTGCGCTACGACGTGGCACAGGAGTTGGCGGCGGCCGGACGCATCCCCAACCTGGCCCGGCATCTGCCCGGCGGCGTCTGGGAGCGCCGGCACGCTCCCGGCAGCTTCACCTACGCCTCGCACCAGGCGATGTTCGCGGGTTTCCTGCCGACACCGGCCGCGCCGGGTCCGCATCCGCGGCTCTTCGCCGCCCGCTTCGCGGGCAGTGAGACCACCGCGAGCGGCACCTTCGTCCATGACACGCCCGATCTGATCTCGGGTCTGGCCGCCGTGGGCTACCACACGGTCTGCATCGGCGGCGTGGGCTTCTTCAACAAGCACGGGCCGCTGGGCTCCGTCCTCCCGGGGATGTTCCAGGAGAGCCACTGGGAGCCGGAGTTCGGGGTGGCCTCCCCCACCTCGTTCGAGGCGCAGGTGGCCTGCGCCTCGAAGGTCGTCGCCGGACTTCCCCGTGAGCAGCGCCTGTTCCTCTTCGTGAACGTGTCGGCCCTGCACCAGCCCAACTGGTTCCACCATGCCGGGGCCACCCGCGAGTCGGGCGACACCCGGGCCACCCACGCATCGGCGCTCGAGTATGTGGACCGGCACATCGGGCGGCTCCTGGCAGCCGCCGCGAGCCGCGGCCCCTGCTTCGCCATCGTCTGTTCCGATCACGGCACCGCGTACGGCGAGGACGGCTACCGCGGCCACCGCATCGGCCATGACGTCGTCTGGACCGTTCCCTATGCCCACTTCTTCGTCGACGAGGCCCGATGACCATCATCGAAGCGGCGGCCACCCCCGCCGTCCGCCCGTACCAGCAGTACGTCTACGCCTATCCGCACAAGACCGCGTACCGCCCGCTGTCCCCGGAGCGCGCGTCCCTGCGTGACATGTGGGCGGACGAGCCGAAGGACGCCCTGTCGCTGTATTTCCACATCCCCTTCTGCGAAGTGCGCTGCGGCTTCTGCAATCTGTTCACCCGGATCGGGGCGCCGGACGGCCTGGCCACCGCCTACCTGGACGCGCTGGAGCGGCAGGCGACCGCGGTGCGTGAGGCGCTGGGCGACGCAGCGCGGTTCGCCAACGCGGCCTTCGGCGGCGGCACTCCGACCTTCCTGGAGGCCGCGGAGCTGGAACGGCTGTGCGACCTCGCCGAGCGCGGCCTGGGCGCCGATCTGACCGCCGTCCCGCTGTCGGTGGAGGCGTCGCCCGCCACGGCGACCGCCGACCGGTTGGCCGTGCTGGCCGCGCGCGGCGCCACGCGGCTGAGCCTGGGCGTGCAGAGCTTCGTCGACGCCGAGGCGCGGACGGCCGTCCGTCCGCAGCGCCGGGCGGACGTGGAAGCGGCCCTCGCCCGGATTCGCGACGCCGGCATTCCCGTCCTCAACATCGATCTGATCTACGGCATCGACGGCCAGACCGAGAAGTCCTGGCGTCGTTCCCTCGACGCCGCCCTCGCCTGGCAGCCGGAGGAGCTGTATCTCTACCCTCTCTACGTGCGCCCGCTCACCGGTCTCGGCCGACATCCCGGCCGGGCGCAGGGCGACGCCGAGTGGGACGAACAGCGGCTGCGGCTGTACCGGCACGGCCGCGACCACCTGCTCGCGCGGGGCTACGAGCAGGTGTCGATGCGTATGTTCCGCCGTACCGGCGCCCCCGCCACGGGCGAAGAGGACTACGCGTGCCAGACCGACGGCATGGTCGGCCTCGGCTGCGGCGCCCGCTCGTACACCTCCACGCTGCACTACTCCTTCGACTACGCGGTGGACATGCATCGCATACGCGGGATCATCGACGACTACTGCGCCCGCTCCGCCGATGACTTCCGACAGGCCGACCACGGCTGGGAGATGACCGCGGAGGAGGCCCGGCGCCGTCATCTGCTGCAGTCCCTGCTACAGGCCGAGGGCATGCGCGTCGCGGAGTACCGGGCCCGCTTCGGCGGCGCGCCCGGCGACGACTTCGCCGCCGAGCTGGACCGGTTCCGCGACCGGGGCTGGCTGGACGACTCCGCCGGCCCACAGGTGCTGCGGCTCTCCCCGGAGGGCCTGGCCCATTCCGACGCGGTGGGTCCCGAGTTGTTCTCCGTCGCCGTGCGAGAGCGCATGGCCGCCTACGACCCGAAGTGACGGAGTCCGCATGGACCTGACCATCCTCTACCGTGGCCCGCTGGCGTCGTGCGACTACGACTGCCCGTACTGCCCCTTCGCCAAGCGCCGGGACACTCGCGCCCAACTGTCCGCGGACCGCGCCGCGCTGGAGCGGTTCGCCACCTGGGCGGCCGCACAGCGGGACGACCGGCTCTCCCTGTTGTTCACGCCGTGGGGCGAGGGCCTGGTGCGGTCCTGGTACCGGCGTACGCTCGCGGAACTGAGCCGGCTGCCGCACATCCGCCGAGTGGCGATACAGACCAACCTCAGCTGCCGTACGGACTGGCTGGACACCGCCGACCCGGACACCCTCGCCCTGTGGTGCACCTTCCACCCCGGGCAGACGCCGTACGACCGTTTCCTGGCCAAGTGTCATGACCTGGCCGGGCGCGGTGTCCGCCACAGCGTCGGTGTCGTCGGCCTTCCCGAGCATCTGGAGCACGCGCGCCGCCTGCGTGCCGACCTCCCCGCCCATGTGTACCTGTGGGTCAACGCCGCCGAGGGGCACGCGTACACCGACGCCGAGGCCGACCGGTGGACCGCCCTCGACCCGTTCTTCCCGTACAGCCGCCACCCGCACCGCAGCGCGGGCCTGCCCTGCCGTACCGGAGAGTCCGTGATTTCGGTGGACGGCGAGGGCACGGTGCGCCGCTGCCACTTCGTCCGGTCGGAGCTGGGCAACCTGTACGACGGTTCCTATCGGCGGGCACTGCGTCCCCGCGTGTGCCCGCTGGCCGTCTGCGACTGCCACATCGGATATGTCCACCTGGAGACACTGCCCCTGTACGACGTCTTCGCGGGCGGGGTCCTGGAGCGGATTCCCGCCCAGTCCCGCCAAGGGACCAGCGAACTCGGCTAGTGCCCCGGCACTAGTGATGCCGGCCGCTCCCGCTCCCTCACGACCACTGCTCACCCGGGCGGTTGGTAGATCTGCTCCAGTCCCAGGGGCGCCGGTGGCGGCAGCGGCGGCCCGGCGTGGTCGGCGGTGTCGGCGCGGAAGGAGTGGAGAAGGTAGGCGACCAAACGGCGCGCAGCGGGGGCGGAGACCTCCGGGGAGCAGTCGGTAAGGCCGCCGACGGCCCGCAGCAGGAGCGGGATGTCGGTGATGTCGAAGTCGTCACGGAGCCGGCCGGCGTCTTTGGCCCGCTGGATCAGCCGGGCCAAGTTCCGTGCGGTTCGGGTCAGTTCGCGGGCGTAGTCGGGGTTGTCGGGGAACTGGGACAGGAACGCGGCCGTGAAACCGCGGTCCCGCGCCTGCATCGCGGAGACCTTCTGGATCACCGTGCAGAACCCGTGCCAGGGGTCGGGGTCCTCCAGGGCTTCGTCGAGCACCGTGGCACAGACGGCGATCTCTTCGGCGAAGGCTTGGGTGACGAGCGAGGCACGGGTGGGAAAGCGCCGGTAGAGGGTGGCGACCCCGACACCGGCCCGGCGGGCGATGGTGGTGACGGGTACGTCGATGCCGCGGGCGGCGAATGCCTCGCGTGCGGCCGCGAGGATGCGGTCGCGGTTGCGCCGGGCGTCGGAGCGCAGTTCGCGGGAGGGATCGTCCGGCGCCTTTCCCGACACCTCGACGGATGCCTTCTGAGAGGGCTGAACCGGCATGTTTCTCACTTTAGCGTAAGTGGAAGGTGTCATCCGGTTACGTGCTTAGCCTGGCCTCATGAACGACATGCGCGCTGCTCTCTACGACCGTTACGGCCCTCCGGAGGTTCTGTACGAGGGCAAGGTCCCGGTGCCCTCCCCGGGGCGGGACGAGGTCCTGGTCCGGATCCACGCCGCGGGCGTCAACGGGGGCGACCTGCACGGCAGGGCAGGACACGCCCGTCTGCTGACCGGCCGTCGTTTTCCCCAGCGAGTCGGGATCGACTTCGCCGGGGAGATCGCCTCGGCTGCGGATGCCCCCGTGACCGGGCTGCAGGAGGGCGACCGGGTGTGGGGACTCCTGCCGCGCTTCCGGTTCGGCAGCGCGGCCGAGTACGTGGCCGTCCGGCCGCGGCAGCTCTCCCGCGCTCCCGAGGGCGTATCCCTGGTGCAGGCCGCCGCCCTCCCGGTCACGGGGACGACCGCGCTCACCGCGCTGGTCGGCAAAGCGCGGTTGAAGCCGGGGGAACGTCTCCTGGTACGCGGTGCCGGCGGCGGCGTCGGCAACGTCGCCGTCCAGCTCGGCAAGGCGCTCGGCGCTCAGGTGACCGGGCTCGCCGGTCCCGCGAACCTGGCCTTCATCCGTGAGCTGGGCGCCGACGAGGCCCTCAGCTACACCACCACCCACCCCACCGGCATGGGCGACTTCGATGTCGTTCTCGACACGGTCGGCACACAACTCCCCGCCTACCGGCGGCTGCTGAGGCCGGGCGGGCGGATGGTGGCCATCTCCTTCGACCCCAGGAAGGCCCTCCCCTTCGTCTCCTACCTGCTCGCATCCACCGTCCATGGATCACGCCGGGTACGGTTCTTCAGCGGCGACCCGCGCAGCGACCTGCTCGACGATCTGACCCGGTACGTGGAGAGCGGTGCCGTGCGCCCCGTCGTGGACTCCGTTCATCCACTGTCCGGGATCGCGGACGCACACCGCGCTCTGGAGGCGGGCGGCGTACGCGGGAAGCACGTCATCCAGGTCCTGTGACGGAGCGTCAGCGGACACAGTCCGCTCGGCCGGGGTGACGCGGACATCCGGCTCGGGCAGCCTCACAGAGACATCCAGCAGTAGAGCTGTTCGCCGGCTTCGCGAGCCCGCCTGGCGAGCAGGATGAGCTCTTCGGCCAGCGGCTGGATCTCTTCGGCGGGCGTTCCGTGCAGTTCCTCTGCCTGCACCCACCTGGCAACGATGGCGGGCACTTCGGAGTCGCGCACTGCCGCCAGAATGTCCCGTGCCAGAGGATGGAGTTCTGATACCCAGGGCCCCGTTACCCACGGGTTGTCCTCGTCCTCAAGGTCGTCCGGGCCGGGGGCCGGGGAGGCCGGCCAGACGGTCGTCTCCTCCACCAGATCCACGCGCCAGGGAATCTGCTGGATGGCAGCGATCAACTGAGCCAGGATGACGGCCGGGTCCACGCGCTTGGCTTCGACTCCGTCGAAGACAGGACGTTCCGGGCCGACGAGTGGGGACCCGCCGTCCGTCTGCTCCAGCGCCCGCACCACCGATGCGGCATCCGCCGCGCGGAAGTAGTCGGTCAGAACACCCATCGTTTTGCTCCCAGCCTCCGGTTCGTCCAGGCAGTAGATCAGACACCACCCGAAGCACGGGCGCTGGGAGCAGTCCGCCGGCCCGAGGGACCCGTCTGGCCAGGGTCGGGGACCGGTTCGGGCAGCGACCTGGCGTGAGCGGCGCGGCCTCCTTGTCCTGCCGGGGCGCGGTACCGGACGTAGATTCGGACACATGGACGAGGTGCCCGAGCGCATCGATCCCTCGACGGACCGGGTTGCCGCCGCGATTCTGCTCGGCTGCTCACCGGATGAGATCGGCTACTGCCCGCGCTGCCAAGGGCTCACCCACCGGTACGGCCGGCATGCGCAAGTCCTCTGCCCTGCCTGCACCACTCGGAACTCAGCCGGGAAACCCGGGCTGCCCGGCCCTTGAGCTAGTGCCCCAACAGGCAACGTTCGCCCCGTCACGACGCCCGGCACGCTCCCCCATGCTCTCGGCTCCGCTTGAGCAGGGGGACCCCCACGACGCCGCTCCTCAACGGGCAAACGTTGCCTGCCGGGGTACTAGACGGCCTGTTCGTGTCTTTCGTGGGCTCGTCCGTGACGGCTGGCGCCGTGGATGAGATGGCCGAAGTGGAGCCCGCTGAGTGGTGCGGCGTGTGCGCGTTGGATGGCGAGGATGGCGGCGTCGTCGTCGAGAGTGCCGTGCGCGTGGGCGAGGAGGTCCTGCTGGACGTGGTGGACGAGTGCGGTGGGGCTGCTCTTCGCGCAGTGGGCGACCCGCTCTTCCAGCGGGTAGAAGGTGCGGCTTGTGTCGCGGGCCTCCACGACGCCGTCGGTGTAGAGGAGGAGGGTGTCTCCGGCCAGGAACGAGAAGGCGTGCACGGCGCGGGCGTCCGGCCCCAGCTCCCAGGTGCCCAGGGGCGGTGCGGTCTGCGGGCTTGCCACAGTCATCACCGTGCCGTGTCTGATCAGCAGGGGCGTGGGGTGCCCGCACACGGTCATGCGGGCGACGGGGCTGTGGTCGGGGATCTCCAGCAGCAGCGCTGTGATGAAGTGCTCCTGGGCCTCCTCGTCGGCTGCGGGGACCTGCGTGAGATAGCGGCGGACGCTGCGGTCCAGGGCGCCGGCCAGGACGTTCAGCGTGGCGTGCTGGTGGGCGGCCTCCTGGAACGCGCCCAGTAGCATGGCCGCCTCCCCGACGGCGGAGAGTCCTTTCCCCCTGACATCGCCGATGATCACGCGGGTTCGTGCGTCGGTGCGGGCCACCGCGTACAGGTCGCCTCCGATGTGGGCTTCCTTCTCCGCGGCCAGGTATGAGGAGGCGATGTGCAACGGACCCAGGCGCTCGGGCAGCGGACGCAGCAGGGCCCGTTGCGCGGCCTCGGACACCGACCGCACCTGGGCCAGTTCCTCCTTGTGACGCTCACGCACCCAGCACACCAGGACCGCGAAGACCGACAGGGCCGCGAGTCCGGTGAGCTGGGCGATGTGGTTCGAGGTGGCCACCCCGCCGCTCCGTGCGGCCAGGAAGGTCTGGGCGCCCAGTGCCAGCGCTCCGATCAGTCCGGTCAGCCGGGGGCCGGCGAACGACGTGGTGATGGCAGGGGCCGCGACGAGCAGCGGGCCGAGACTGACACCGTACGGAGACTGGACTTCGGCAAACGTGATCACCACGATCAGGGCAACGGGGATCGCCACCAGCGCATGGCTGGAATGCCGCTGCCACACACGGACGAGGTACTGCGCGACGTCCATAACTCCAATGTGCACGATCCACCGGGGAAATCTACTGATGGCCCCGGACCGGACGGCCTGAAGCGGCGGCACGGCGCCGCCACCGCTCACCGTGAGCGACGATGCCGACACATCGGACGGGCACACCGGACATCTACCGGGGTCATACGTGTGCGCACAGCCATGCGATCTGGTCCGAGATCCAGCGAATGCGGGCGGTGTCACCCGCGTGCCCCTGTTGATCGGCACGGGGGACGACCGTGACTCCCCCGAGCCGATTCACCTGCTTGCAGATCTCTTCCCAGTGCTGCGGCCCGGGGGTGCGGTCGGCGGTGGAGACGGCCGGAGAGTCGTTGCCCGGCGTAGCCGTCGCCGCCGAGGCGGAGCCTGCGGTGGCGAGGAATGCCGTCACCGCGACGGCCGCGGATGCGAGTGCGAGGGAGGTCCGGCGGGCGATGCTGCTGGTCATGGCGCTTCCTTCGTGCTGGTCCCCAGTCGGTGCCGGAGGCTGTCCGTGGGTACGGGGGGCGGCCCGGCCGGGTTACGGCGTGCAGACGTCTTTGAGTTCGTCGGCCGCGATCGCCTGAGTGCGTTCATCTGACGTTGTCGGTGATGGCGTCGGCGTCATTGAGACAGTTCAGCGACTCATCGGCGCTGTCGCAACCGGAGCCGAGTGGAGCGACGGGCGCGATGGCGTCCAGGACGGAGGCGACGGTGGCCGTGCGACCCCGGGCCGGGGCGTCGGTTCGCGCAGAACCGCGTGCCTACCGGTCACCGGGTGTGACGAGGCCCGACTCGTAGGCGAACACCACGGCCTGTGCCCGGTCACGGAGGGACAGTTTGGTGAGCAACCGTCCGACATGGGTCTTCACGGTCTGCTCGGCAAGCACCAGCTCCCGCGCGATCTCCGCGTTGGAAAGCCCCCGTGCCACCAACTCAAGCACCTCGGTCTCGCGCGGCGTGAGGTGCCCCAGGCGCTGATGCGGCGCCTTGCGCGGTGAGGGGCGCTGCAACGCGAAGTCCGCGATGAGCCGGCGTGTGACGGACGGCGCGAGCAGGGCATCGCCCGCCGCCACGATACGTACCGCGGAGATCAGATCCGCGGGCGGCGCGTCCTTGAGCAGAAAACCGCTCGCGCCCGCCCGCAGCGCCTCGTACACATAGTCGTCCACGTCGAAGGTGGTGAGCATCAGCACCTTGGGCCGGTGCGTGTCCTGCGCGCCAGGCCCGAGCAGCTGCCGGGCGGCCGCCAAGCCGTCCATCTCGGGCATCCGTACGTCCATCAGCACCACATCCGGCTGTACGCGGCGGCCGATCTCGACGCCCTGCCTGCCGTCGCCCGCCTCCCCGACCACGTCGATGTCGTGCTGCGCGGCGAGCAGGGCGGCGAAGCCCGCCCGCACCATGGCCTGGTCGTTTACGATGAGCACGCGGATCGTCATACGCCGGGAAAATCCTTGTCTGTGAGTTCGTCCAGAGGGAACCGTGCACGGACCTCGAAGCCGCCTGTCGTCGGGCCGACTTGGAGCGTGCCGCCGAGCAGCCGCACCCGCTCGCGCAGACCGACGAGTCCGTGCCCGGTGCCCGTGGTCTCCAGGGGCGCCGAGTGCAGCGGCGATACGTCGTTCACCACAGAGACCGTCAATTCGCCTGAGCCGTCCGGACCGACGTGGACGCGGGTGGCAGCCCCTGGCGCGTGCCGTACGACGTTTGCGAGGGCCTCCTGCACGATGCGGTAGACGGACAGCTCCACGGCTCTCGGGAATGCGTATCCGGCCCGGGTGACGCGCATCTCCAGCGGCACCCCCGCTCGTTCGGTCGCTTCCACGAGCTTCGGGATGTCGTCGAACCCGGGCTGCGGGACGAGATCGCCACCGTCCGTGCTTTCGTTGCGCAGCACTCCCAACAGGCGCCGCATCTCGGACAACGAGGAACGGGCGGTCGCCGCGATGCTCCCGAACTCCCCCTCCGCCGCTGCCGGGAGCCCCTGGATCCGGTAGGGGGCGCTGTCCGCCTGGACCGTGATCACCGACATGTGATGGGCGACCACGTCGTGCAACTCGCGCGCGATCCGGGCGCGTTCCTCCAGCAGCGTGCGACGGGCGCGCTCGGCCTCGCTGATGGTCTCCTGCTCGGCGAGCCGCCGCCGTGTCTCCTGCCGCTCCCGCAGCACTCCGCCGAACGCCAGCGCCACTCCGCTGAGCACGAACAAGAGGATATGAATGCCGTCGCTGCGCTGCTGCGACACCAGCTCGAAGACCAGTCCGGTGACGCCGGTGAGCAGCCAGACGGCGACCAGGGTCCGGCGGCGCTCACGCAGGCCGAGCGCGACCATCAGCGGCAGGTAGCCGACCACGCTCATGGGTGTCCACGGCCAGGAACGCTCCGCCATCGCGGGGAAAGGGACCGTGAGGAGCGTCAACGCGCCGACGGCATCGGCCGTGAAGACGATCTGCCACGCCCGCAGGGGGCGGCTCACGGCCAACAGCAACGGCGCTGTCTGCCCGATGGCCAGGGCACCGGCGACCGCTCCGTCGACGCCGTAGTCCTGGGACAACACCTGCACCGTGACCGGCAGCAGAATGACGGTGAGTACCATCGCCACCAGGTAAGGCGTCCTGCGCACGAAAGGGCGGTGGGCGTGGGAGAGCAGTGCGGTCGGGGGGTGCGAGGGGCGGGTGAGGTCGTGCACGACGGCGCGCAGCCAGTGGGCGAGGACGCCACGGCGACGCGCCTCGGGCGGCTCCGTGCGCGGCGGTGAGGCGTTCATGGCCCGATCAGCCTAGAAGCATGGCCCGGCCACCGGCGTCCTACCTGGGACCTGTATGCGAGGTCATACCTGGGTACCGCATCGCCACCGCGACCCTGCGGGGTGCCACCTGCCCGGCGGGCAGACCACGAACCACGAACCACGGACCACGCATCACAGCCCCACAGCCCCACAGCCCCACAGCCCCGCAGCCCCGCAGCCCCGCAGCCTGCGACGGAGCACTTCACCTCACGTCAACCCGAGTCACGTCGTGGAGTCCGGCACGTCCGTTGCCCGTGCGCCCCGGCCAAGGAGGGCGATCACCGGTCCGACGGCGAGCAGGGCCGCCAGGACCGCATAGCCGTAGGTCAGGGTGGCAAGGGTGGCGATGCCGGCCACGAGCAGGGGACCTCCGGCATCGCCGAGTTCGCGGCCGAGTTCGGCGGCGCCCATGGTCTGCCCCAGCCGCTCGGCGGGGGTGCCCGCCGCAAGCGCGGCGAAGCCCAGCGGGGTGATGAGGCCGGTACCCATGCCGATCAGCGCCGCGGCCGACAGCAGACCGGCCAGGCCCGGCAGCATGGCACACGCCGACCCGGCCGCGGTGATCAGCAGTCCGACCGCGATTCCGGTACGGGTGGTGAGGCGCCCCTCGTCCAGTGCGCGTCCGGCCCTCGGCTGGACCACCGCGGCACACGCGGCGAGCACGGACACCGCTGCCCCGGTGGCGACCGTGCCGAGGTGGGCGGCCCGGCCCGACACCGGCAGGAAGCCTACGCCGACCGACAGCGCCGCGGTGGCCGCGGCCAGCGCGGCGGTCGGGGCGAGGAAGGCCGGATCGGCAAGGCGGCGGCCCAGATCCAGCAACGTCTGCCGGGCCTTGGGAAGCGGCTGAACAACAGGGACGCCCACCGCGGCCCAGACCGCGACGGCCGCGCCCAGCACCGCCAGGACCGCGAACAGCAGCCGCAGGCCGCCGGCCCAGACCAACACCCCGCCCAGTAGCGGGCCGAGGGTGTAGCCGATCGACTTGTAGAAGCCGTAACTGCCGTACGCGCGACCGTGTTTGGCCGCCGGGTTGAGCCGCGCCACCAGCGCGGAGGCCGACGGGGAGAACGCGGAAGCCGCAGCGCCCTGGCCCAGACGGGCCGCCCACAGCCAGCCCGGGCTGTCCGCGAGGGCGTAGAGCGCGGACGCGGCCGCGAAGGCGATCAGACCGCCCAGCAGTACCGGTCGGGCGCCGATCCGGTCGGCCAGGGTGCCGAACACCGGCTTGAGCAGCACCTCGGCGCCGTCGTACAGGGCGAGCAGGCCGCCCAGCACGAGCAGGGAGGTGACCGCGTCCTCGGAGAATCCGCCGAGGTTGGCGGCGATGCCGTGCGCGCCGAAGGCAGTCGTGAAGCCCGCCGCATACAGCGGCCACATCTGACGGGCCGGGGCCGTCCGCACCGCCGCCGCCCGGGTCATCCGGCTTCTCCCGGCATCCCGTGCAGCGCGGCGATGACGCGTTCCGCGTAGTCCTCGCACGCGACGGTGCACTGCCTCAGACGTTCACCGGCCTCGGCGGCTTCCGGCGCGCCGAACACGTCCCGCGCCGTCAGGTCGCGGTGCCAGCGCCGTAGCCGCTCCAGTGACTGCTCCTCTTCCTCCAGCTCCGCCAGGGTGAACTTGGCGATGCGGATCTCCTTGGCGAGTTCGGCCTCGAACTTGCCGCAGTCGGCGAGGAACTCCGTCCAGTCCGCGGAGCGTGCGGCGGTGAACAGCGCCTGGAAGCGGGCGGCATCCTCGGGACTGCGCCCGGCCGCGGTCAGGGCCAGCGCCTGGCCGTCGGCCTGTTCGGTCAGTTCGATGGCCCGGGCGACACCGTCGGCGAAGACCGGCACGTCAGGCACGGCCCATACGCCCTGGCCCACCGACAGCGCACCGATCTTGCGCAGCTCCCGCCACACCGCCACCCGGTGTCGGGACGGCTCGGCAGGGACTCTCAGCACGAGGACAAGCCAGCGACCAGCGGAATCACCATCGACCACACCGGGAAATGTAGCAGGTGTTACATCCGGCAAGGTGCGGCGCGGTTCGAGTGGTGAGCACCACCCAGGTCGGTACCAAGGCTGCCGGATGGCCCCGCCCCGACCCGACGCATGGCGTCCGATGGAACCCGCAGGGCGCGGGCCTTCCCCAGGAAGGCCCGGATGCCGCGGGGCGCGGTCACAAAGGCTCTTCGCGCCACACTCCCCGATTCCGACCGACGCCGCCCGAACGGCCCGACCATGCCCGCCTGGCGTGACGGGGCTAAACCGATCCGCAGGCGCGGGGAACTACCGTCCGCCCGAATGACCGCCCACCCGAGAACAGGACATCGCCCATGAGCATCCTCAGCCCCTTGGCAGGCAAGCACGTGGTCGTCATCGGCGGCACCTCCGGCATCGGCCTCGCCATCGCCGAGCGCGCCCTGGCCGCCGGGGCCCGGGTCACCGCGGCCAGCCGCAACCCTGGGCGTACCGCGGGCACCGTGCCCGCCGACATCGCGACCGAGCAGGCCGACATCACCTCGGCGGCCTCGATCGAGTCGCTGCTCGAACGTGTCGGGGCCTTCGATCACCTGGTGATATCAGCGGGTACCACGGCCCTCGGCACCGTGCGGGAACTCGACTCCGGCGCCGCACGGGCGTTCATGGACACCAAGTTCTGGGGCGCCTACGAGGGCGTGCGGGCCGCGGCCGACCGTATCGCGAAGGACGGCTCGATCGTCCTGATCGGGGGTATCGCAAGCCGCAAGCACGGCCCCGGGCGCCCGACGATGGCCGCGATCAACGCCGCCCTGGAGGCGTTCGGCAAGGCCAACGCCGTCGACCTGGCACCGATACGGGTCAATGTCATCGCCCCCGGTCTGGTCGAGACTCCCGCCTTCGTGGATGTGCCGGAGGATGTGCGGCGGCGCTTGATGGACCAGTACGTGGCGAGCGTGCCCGTCGCACGCGTCGGCCTGCCCGAGGACATCGCCTCGGCGGCGGTGTTCCTGATGACCAACGGCTATGCCACCGGATCAGTGGTCGACGTCGACGGCGGCGTACAGCTCACCTGATCGGCGTGGTCGCCGTCGGCCGGATTCCTGCCGCGGTCAGTCGTCCGGTCTCGTGCCGTGGCGGCAGCGCCCGGACCGGGGTGCAGCCGAAGGAATCCGGGCCGACGGCAGCGAACACTGCCGGGTGGCGGTGCGTCAGGGGAGGCTCGCGGCCGGTTCCCCGGTGTTCTGGGGGGCGTTCTCGCGGCATGGGAGCAGCAGCGGGGTGGCCAGGAGGAGGACTCCGGCGGCTGCGATCGCGATGCGCGGGCTGCTGAGGGCGGCCAGCAGCCCCCATAGGGCGGTCAGGGCCGCGATGGCAGCGCTGGTGCTGACCGACCACGCGGACAGCGTGCGGGCGACCCGGTCCGCCGGTGTGTGGTCGAGCCGGTAGGTGGACAGCACCGGGTTGAACAGACCACAGCAGGTCACCAACCCGAATTCGATGACGATGATGAGTACGAGCCCGGGAACACCGGGCCGGACGAACGCCAACCCGACGGACCAGCACGCACGCAGCACCCCGGCCGTGAGCAGCACCTTGCGCTGCCCGAACCGTGCCACGAGGCGGCGTGCCAGCCGGGAGCCGATGAGGCCGCCGACGCAAGGAACCGCGAACGCGAGACCGTACTGCCAGGGAGCGAACCCGAGCCGGCCCAGCAGAAGTACGGCGAGCAGCGGCTCCGACGCCATGATCAGCCCGTTGACCGTCATCGTGTTGAAGAACAGCGGGCGCAGCCCGGGGTGGGTGAGGATGTGGCGCCAGCCTTCGAGCAGATCGCCTGCCCGCAGCCGCGGTGCACCGGTGCGCACGGGGCAGGGTTCCTTCCCGCCGATCGCGCGGATGCCCAGCGCCGACAGCAGATGGCTGACCCCGTCGGCCAGCATGGTCGTCACCGGGCCGAACAGCCCGATCGCGGCGCCGCCGAGCGGTGGTCCGACCATGGTGGCGCTCCATGTCGTGGACTCGAACCGGCCGTTGGCGACGAGCAGGTCCTCCGGCGGCAGCAGCGCCTTCAGAAACGCACCGCTGGCCGCGTTGAAGGCGATATTGGCCGCGGCCACGACGACGGAGACGACAAGGAGTTGGGCGAAGCTGAGCCGGCCGAGCGCGAACGCGGCCGGGACGCTCATCAACGCCGCGCACCGGGTCAGGTCCATCGCTATCATGACGGGTCGTTTGCGGTGGAACTCCACCCACGGCCCCAGCGGCACCGCGACCATGGCGCCCACCGCCCGGCCCGCGGCAGACAGCGCCGCCACCTGGGTCGGCCCGGAGTGCAGCACGAGAACCGCGATCAGGGGAAACGCGCCGAACCCGAGCCCCGAGCCGTACGAGCTGACCGCATACGCCGCCCACAACCACCGGAACCGCCGCCCCAGCGCCCGCCCGGCATACCCACACGCACCTCTCTCCGACCCGAACACCACCCGCTGACCATCGGCATCCAAGCGGGGACCAGGTCGTCCGATCAAACAACCGACCGCCCGGGAAGGCACAACTCTTCGTTGTGTCGCCCTCCGCCGAGTTCAAGGCCGCCCGCGTACGCCAAGAGCACCGACAGGTCAGTGGGGTCCGTTGGGGGCGTCCCCCGTGCGGTGCCCGTGCTGTGCATGGTCGGCGTCGCCGGGGCCCGTTTCGGGTGAGCCGCCCATCATGCGGAGCATGGTCGGCCCGCCGGTCCGCGAGAACCGCACCAGCAGCACGGCGGCCAGCACGAGGAAGACGATGTTGAGCCACGTGGTGTAGTTCCATCTGACGCCTTCCATGGGGACCTTCGCGGCCGCCTGGTCCGGGATCAGGCCGAGGCCGCCGAAGGCGAACTCCACGACATATCCGGCGATGACCATCGCGAGGTAGAAGGTGCCGAGGAGGAAGGCGGCCGTCCTGGCGCCGTAGTACTTCCGGTAGATGTTGAGGATCGGCAGGATCAGCAGGTCGGCGAAGATGAACGCCACCACGCCGCCGAAGCTGATCCCTCCCGTCCACAGCACCACCGCCAGCGGCACATTGCCGATGGAGCACACGAATGAGGCGATCGCCACCAGCGGGCCGACCACGGGTCCCCACAGCTTGGCGGCGAGCGGGTGCCCTTCGAAGAAGAAGGCGCGCCAGAACGAGTCCGGGACCCAGGCGGCGATGGCGCCGGCGATGAGCAGGCCGGCGACCAGGTCGCGCAGGATCGCCGCCCATTCCATGACGAACACGTGACTGGTGGCGGTGAAGCCCTCGCGGGAGAACAGCCGGCGGGTGAAGGAGCCCGCACGCCGGACGGACATGTCCATCGCGGCGTGGCCCTCCATCGACCCGGCAAGCCCCCGTTCCGCCTGTCGGCGGGCCCGGCGCAGCAACTCGTCACGCAGGAACAGCCGGAACAGTACCGCCAGCAGGATGATCATGATGGGGCCGCCGACGAATTCGGCGACGGTGAACTGCCAGCCCATCAGCAACGCCAGGATGACGCCGAGTTCCACGACGAGGTTGGTGGAGGCGATCTCGAAGGCCATCGCGGCGGTGAAGTTCGCGCCCCTGCGGAACAGGGCACGGGCCAGCGCCACCGCGGCATAGGAGCAGGACGAGGACGCCACACCCAGGCCCGCGGAGACGGCGAGGGTACGGGGCCGGTCGTCACCGAGCAGGGAGACGACGGTGGACTTGCGGACCACGGCCTGAACGACGGCGGACAGGGCGAAGCCCAGGATCAGCGCCCAGGTGATCTCCCAGGTCATGGACCCGGCGATGGACAGCGCGTGCAGTACGGCGTGCATGCGTGAAGCCTCCCCTCCGAGGCGGGCGCAGGGCCTGCGGACACGCCCTGCCGTCGCATGCCGATCAGCCTGTCGGAGCGGAGCGAAGGAATCGCCCGGCCGCCCCTCAGCCACTCCAGAAACAGCCTCCACAGGGCCTTAGAGCCCCGAACAGAATGGGCGCCCGGCGCGCGACGCCTGGCACGCACGGCTGATCGGACTCCCATTCTGTTCGGAGCTCTTACTCGATGAGATTTCGATTACCGCCGATATATTCGAGCAAGCACCGGTCGCCCTTTCCGGTACCTTTCCGGATTCCTTCAGCCTTATGTCGCCTCGCGGGTATCGGGGGCCGCAATGCCCAACTTCTTCTTGTAGGAACCGAGCGAGCGTCCGCACCCGAGGGTGTACAACAGGAAGGTCCAGGGAAAATGTCAACCTTTTCCTCCGGCGAATTGGCCGCAGAAGTATTTGGTCAATTATTTACCGTGCTGCTCAAGGACGAGGAATTCGTCACGCGGGCCCGGCGGGAGCAGCTGACCGTCCGTCTCGTCCACACGAAGCCGGACTGCCGACTGTATGTGTCGCCGGACGAGGTCATCGTCGGCGAGGGTGGCCCGCAGACGGCGGCGATCACTCTCAAGATGTCCTGCGACACGGCTCATGCGCTGTGGATGGGACGGCTCATGGTGCCCGTCGCCATCGCCACGGGCCGGCTCAGGATCCGCGGCAAGGTCGCCAAGGTGCTGGAACTGGTGCCGATGCTGCGACCCGCCTTCGACCGCTACCCCGACATCGCCGCCGGCTTCGGCGTCGATGCCTGACTCTCCGCGGAGCGCCGGGCCCCGGGGAAACAACCTGTGAGGAGTGTCGTACCCCGTGAACACCGCTTTGTCCGAATCCATGGCGGGACTGAACTTCACCGTACTGCCGCCCGAAGTCCAGCAGTTCAAGGATGCCGCGAAGAACTTCGCCCAGCACGACGTCCGTCCACGCGTCCAGGAACTGGACCAGGCACCGGCAGACCACTTCGACCTGGATCTCGTCGGGCGCGGCCATCGGATCGGCCTCACCCGCGCGGCCGTACCACGGGAATACGGTGGCCTGGGCGTCGGAATGCTGGGGGTGGCCACCGCGTTGGAGGAGGTGGCCGCCGTCTGCCCGGGGACAGCGCTGATCTTCGGGGCCACCCTGCTGGGCCAGGCGCCGATCCTGTTGTCCGGCGATCCCCGGCTGCAAGCCCGTTTCCTGCCCCTGTTCTCCGGTGACGAGCCGGTACTCGCATGCAACGCGGTCACCGAGGAGGACGCGGGCTGCGACCTGATCATCCCCGCCCAGGCGCGGCACGCGCGGAATGTCACCACCGCCCGCCGGGACGGCGACCACTATGTGCTGACGGGACGGAAGCGGTTCATCACGAACGCCAAGGTCGCCGCGTTCGCGTCCGTCTTCGCGAACATGCAGGGCAGTGTGGGCGCCACCGGGCTGACCTCCTTCATCGTCCCCCTGGACCTGCCCGGCGTGGTGCGAGGTCCCGTGGCCGACAAGATGGGGTATCGCGCCTGCCTGGGCGGCGAGTTGGAGTTCCACGAGGTCCGGGTGCCCGCCGAGTACATGATCGGTGGTGAGGGCGAGGGCATGGCCATCAACATGGCGCAGAGCAATATGGCCCGTGCCGCGGTGGCCGGCATCTCCACGGGGGTGGCCCGCGCCGCGCTGGAGCGGGCCACGTCCTGGTGCGGCGAACGGGTACAAGGCGGGCTGCACTTGCGGCACCAGCAGTTCACGGCGGCGAAGCTCGCCGACATGGCCGCGAAGGTCGACGCCGCTCGGTTGCTGTACCTGCGGGCGGCGGACAAGGTGGACAACGAGTTGCCACCGCCGGTCTACGAACCCGCGGTGGCCAAGTTGTTCGCGGACCGAGCGGCCATCGACGTCGCCGACGCGGCCCTCTCGCTCATCGGCGCGCGCGGCTATCTGCGGTCCTACGGCGTGGAGAAGATGATGCGCGACGCCTTGGGCACACGTATCTACGAGGGCACTCCCGAGGTCCTGGCACTCGCCGTCACCGACCACCTCTATGCCGAGGAGGGCGAGTGGTGAGCACCGATCTGCCGACCGTCCCCGAGGACTTGCTCCGGCAACCGGCGACGCCGGACTCCGGCGGCCGGCCGGAGCGCCTGGCCCGGCGGTATGCCAGGGACATCATCAAGCTCCACGAGCGGCTCAGCTACCGGCAGTTGCCCGCCGAACTCACGGGGGAACCGCTGTCCCTGATCGATGATCCGATCAGCGGGCTGATCACCGTCACGGGCCGCGACAGCCTCTTTCCTCCCCGGTATCTCAAGGCCATTCTGGGGTTCCGTCTCGCGCAGTATCTCCGGCTTCGCTGGATCTCCGCCGATATCGTCCACCGGATCGCCGCGTTCCACGAACCGCTGCCCCGCCCGAGCGGCGTGGAGAACGTGCACACTGTCACCCTCTGCCGGCACACCGGAAGGATCCGGGGATACGTGGGAATGGCGGGCTCCGCGGATGCGGAGAGCCTCCCTCTCGACTCGCCGCGCCGTGTTCCGTTCCCGACGGAGGCGGCACACGGTGTCGATCTGCTCGGTCAGTACGCCGCAGCCGGCGTGGGCACCCATCACGCCTTCGAGTTCAAACGTTTCCTGCGCGATCAGACCATGCCACGCGGGGAGCAGCACGACCGTGTTCCCTGGCATCTCATCCTGGGCATGGGCGAGGCGTTGATCGCGCTGGGCGACGCCGTGCGCATCGTACTCGGCGACGCCAAGGAGCATGTGGCCCTGCGCCATCTGCGCCTCGTCGGCTTCGACCTGCACATCGTCGACGACTCGTCACCATGCCTGTCCGCAGCCGATCCCATGGCGCCGATCTACCGGCAGGCGGTGGTGGCCAAGCCATTCGCGGCCCCGGTCCCGAAGAACATCACATGGCAGCGAGACATCGTTCGCTCCCATCTCGAAGGGACGAGCGACCTCGCCTCGTCCAAGGCCCTCATCACCGCCCTCGCCGGGCGGCGCAAGGACACCGGACGGCTTCAGGCCCGGCGCGCGAAGCAGGAGGACCACACGTGACGACCGACGGCGACAAGCAGACGCTTCGGGCAGCCGCGCGGCCCGGGACGGGCTCCGACTTCTACACCGAGTTCACCACGCGCAACACCGGAGTGGTGGCATCGTCCGATCAGGCGGCTCTCCGCGCGGCCACCATCCTGGTGGCCGGCTGCGGGTCGATCGGGGGCGCGGCGGTCGAGCCGCTGACCCGGCTCGGCGCACAGAACTTCGTCCTGGCGGACCCGGGAACGTACGAGCTGAACAATCTCAACCGGCAGTCGGCGGGCGTCATCGACATCGAGCGGAACAAGGCGTCGGTGGCCGGGGACCGGATCCGAAAGATCAACCCCCATGCCTCGGTGGAGGTGTTCACCGACGGAGTCACCCCGCACTCGGTACCCGCGCTGACCGCTTCGTGCCAGGTGATCATCGACGGGGTGGACGTCACCACGCGGGAGGGCTGGCAGGCCAAACACCTTCTGCACCGCCACGCCCTGCACAGGAGGCTTCCGCTCATCACCGGATGGGACATGGCCGGCACCCAGTACGTCCGCTGCTACGACTACCGGAAGGTGCGCGAAACGTTCGAGGGTGCCATCCGCGAGGAGGACGCCGCCCGGCTGGACATGTGGGAACTCCTGCGCCGTGCGGTCCCGCTGCGATACG
Source organism: Streptomyces sp. NPDC004752 (assembly GCF_053601275.1). NCBI lineage: Bacteria > Bacillati > Actinomycetota > Actinomycetes > Kitasatosporales > Streptomycetaceae > Streptomyces > Streptomyces sp. NPDC004752. Next base: position 77,748 of record NZ_JBSGBN010000017.1, read on the forward strand.
TGCCCACCGACATGCTCACCGAGATCCGCGCCAACCACGCTCGGGACGACTACAGCTTTCCCCAAGTCGCCTACACGGCCATGGCGTTCGGCGTCATCAGCGCGCACATGGTGGTCCGGTTGCTCGCCGGGCACCGGGTGCGGAAACAGATCCGCCTCGACGTCCACCAGAAGGTCAGGCCGTTCGGTGAGCAGTGGCGCTCCCGCGCACGCCGGCCGATGGAACTGGGGGCGCTGCTGCCAGAGCTCCTCCGGATGATCCGGAATCCCGGCGATCGGACACCGCGGACCGCGAACGCCCGTGGACCGCGGACCGATCCCCCTTCCTGACCCCCCTGACCCCCCTGACCGCGGACCCGCCCAGGACGGCTCAAGGACGCATGCACCGACAGCCCCGCGGGCCAGAGCCAGCGCTCCCGACGGCCCTCGGGTCTCGGTGCCGCGTCCGGCGCAGCCGCCCTGGGCGGCACACCATCATGGAGATGGACATGACTGTTCCGAAGCGGAGCGTGCTGTGGACGTTCCTCTGCTGTGGTTTCGGCGTGGCGATGGTGTCGCTCGACAACCTGGTCGTGATCACCGCCCTGCCGGCGATTCGCAATGATCTCGGCGGGAACATCCAGGAACTTGAGTGGACCGTCAATGCCTACACCCTCACCTACTCCGTGTTCATGCTGCCGGGTGCCGCCCTCGGGGACCGGTTCGGCAGACGCCGGATGTTCGGCATCGGCATGGCCGTGTTCGCCGCGGCGTCGGGCGGCGCGGCGCTCGCGCCGGGGATCGGCGCCCTGATCGCCGCCCGGGCCGTGCAGGGCCTGGGTGCCGCGCTGCTGATGCCGCTGAACCTGACGCTCCTCACCGAGGCCGCGCCGGCGAACCGGCGGGGGGCGCTGCTGGGCGCGATGAGCGCCGTGGAGGGTGTCGCCATCGCCATGGGCCCCCTGCTCGGCGGTGCGGTGGTGGAACACCTGAGCTGGCAGTGGATCTTCTGGATCAATGTGCCGATCGGGGCGGTGGTGCTGCCGTTCGCCCGCTGGAAGCTGGCCGAGAGTCACGGGCCGAGGCCCCGGCTGGACCTGGTGGGGACAGCACTGGCCGGCATCGGACTCTTCGGCATCGTGTTCGGCGTCATCCACGGCCACGCGGACCATTGGAGCAGCCCGCGGGTGCTGGTCTCGCTGAACGGTGGCGCCGTCGTCCTGGCGGCCTTCGTCCTGTGGGAGTTGCGCACCGACATCCCCATGTTCCCGATGCGGTTGTTCCGGAACCGGACCTTCGGCGCGATGACCACGGCCGGGTTGCTGATGTTCGCCGGCATGTTCGGCTCGGTCTTCCTGCTCACTCAGTTCTTCCAGGGCCCGAGGGGCTACTCACCGCTGGAGGCGGGGCTGCGTATCCTGCCGTGGACGGCGGTGCCCATCGTCGTGGCGCCGCTCGTGGGTCTGCTGTCCGACCGTGTCGGCGGCCGGGTCATCGTCTCGACCGGCCTGGCGCTCCAGGCGTGCGGGCTGGGCTGGATCGCCTGGCGGGTGTCTGCCCAGGTCTCGTATCCCTCGCTCATCCCCGCGCTGGTCCTGTGCGGTCTGGGCATGACCTTCTACTTCTCCCCCACCGCGAACATGGTGATGAGCGCGGTCGAGGCCGAGGACCGCGGGATGGCGTCCGGGGCGATCAACGCCTTGCGCGAATTGGGCGGTGTCCTCGGTATCGCGGTGCTCGCCTCCGTCTTCTCCGCTCACGGGGACCTCACCACCGCCGACCGGTTCACGGACGGCATGGTCCCCGCGGTGTGGACCGGTGTCGTCCTCATCGGGGTCGGCGTCCTCGCCGTGCTGGTGACACCCCGGCGGCCCCGCGTCCATGGGTCCCCGGCGCCCGGGGCGGCGGTCCCGGTGTCCGTGAACGATCACGGATGAGGCCGTGGCCGGACGAGTCGAGAAGGCGGCAGGTGCGGTCCGAGCAGTCGAGAAGGCGCAGGTGCTGTCCGAGCAAGGGACGAGAGATGAGCTCACCGATCAGGGTTCTCCTGGTGCACGACAGAGCGATCGTGCGCGCCGGCATCCGGTCCGTCCTCGACGAGGACGCGGGCATCGAGGTGGTGGCGGAGACGTCCGATGTGGTCGATGCCGTCGCCGGGGCAGGCGCCCTCGCTCCGCATCTGCTGCTGGCCGGTGTGCAGCCGCACACCCTGGACACCGCGGACCTGGTCGCCGAACTCGCCGTCCGCTCCCGCGGGAGGGCTCCGGACGTCCTCTTCATGACCAATGAACCCAGCGCATGGGCTCTGCACGCCTTCCGGGCGGGAGCCGGCGGCATCATTCTCAACCGGGTCACGCCGGGGCAGCTACGGGCTGCGGTCCATGTCGTGGCGGCCGGTTACCGCATCTTCTGTGCCGGGAGTGAGGTGTGGGGGCGTGCCGTCGACGGGGTTCCCGAGACTGCGGTCCCCCCTCGCGCCGCCGCAGAGGACGGTGCGGGGATCGGGCTGCTGACCCGGCGTGAGCGGGAGGTGTTCCAACTGCTCGCCCACGGCCTGAGCAATACCGAAATCTCTGTGGCGCTGGTGCTCAGCGAGAACACCGTGAAGTCCCATGTGCAGCGTCTGCTGGACAAACTGAACCTGCGCAATCGCGTGCACGCCGTCATCCACGCCTATCAAAGCGGCCTGATGCCGCCTCCATGCCCGAGTCTGCGCCGCGGGCACCGCGACAACGTTCCGTGAGGCTCTGGGGTCGCGCACGGGCGTGAACTGTCGGCGGCCTGGCCCGAGTTGCCCCGCCCGTGCTCCAGTGAGCCTTCCGCACCACGCACGAGCCCCGTTGGACGATTCGTCCAACGGGGCCTGTCTCAGGGGGCGTTCACACGCTCAAGGGCCTCAGTCATGCGATTCGAGAAGGTATCCCCGACCGCTGACCGTCCGGATGCACAGTCCGACCCGGGCCACCTTGCGTCGCATTCTTATCATGTGTAGGTCCAACGCGTTCTGGCTCGCCTTTCCGCGGCGCGTGCGAAGCAGCGCGATCAATTGATACCGGGCCACGAGACCGCCGAATCGTTCGACCAACGGCTGCAACAGGTCCATCTCGGTCGGCGACACCACCACCATCCCGCTGCCGTGGCGCAGCAGCCCGTCCTGGTCCAGGATCGGGACGTGGTGCACGTCGGCCCGGGCCCGAAGGGCCGCGATACGCGCCGCGAAGTCCGCCTTGCTCACGGGCGCCCGCACCCAGTCCTCGCGCGAGTCCGGCGGTATCGGCGCCGTGGCGCCGTTCTCCACCACGAGAAGGCGAGGGATCCCGCGCCGGCGCAACTCCTCCAACTCCTTCATCTCGACCGGCCACCGCACCACACGAACAGCGTCGCCGACCGAGAAAAATTCCCCCGCGCCGTACTCCGGCACAAAATTCCCCTTTTCCCAATGGCAGGGAATCCGAATCCTCAGCACCGCTGAAATCCTCGATTGCCCGCCCAGCACCATTTCACTTTCACTATGCAGCAGCCGCCGCTGCGCCCGCAACAAGGCCATCACCTACACCGCTCCAGAAACATCGTCATACAACCATAATGTCAGGCACTGCCCGGCTGACCAGAAAGTATGAGCCCTGGCCTTGATTGCCGGGCTGCGTAATTCATGAGAACGGGTGAAGATCCGAACCCCTCACCCGAGTAAATTGTCAATTACCGAAACGACGGCGATCATCCGGACTGTTTCAACGCCGTCAACGGAAATTGGGCACTGTTTCGGAATAATCCAGGAGGCACCGTGGAAGAGACCGGGGGCGTCTCTGACGCCCGAGAGTTCTCCAGCGCCCATCGGGCGATCCGTCTGCTCACCACCGGCGAACTGCTGGTGTCCATCGTCACGCTGGTGCACACGGCGGCAGCGGCTGCGCCGCGACCGTCGACTCCACGCGCCGGCCGGCAAGGTCACATGAAGGGAATCGGCCATGCTGCCCGTGACCGATGACACGACCTGGCCCGACGGCCAGGGCCCCCACACGGCGGCCGAAGTGCTGGTGACCGGGCTCGGCGCGACCACTCCCCTGGGCGGCGACGTCGCCTCCACCTGGCGAGCACTGTTGTCCGGCCGCTCAGGCGTGTCCCGGCTGAGCACCGCCTGGGCCGAGCAGTTGCCCGTCCGTATCGCCGGAATCATGCACGAGGATCCCGGCGGACGGCTGGACCGCGTCCGACTGCGGCGGCTGGACCGCAGTCAGGCGGCGGCAATCGTGGCCGCCGAGGAAGCCTGGTCCGACGCCGGTGAGCCCGACGTCGAACCGGAACGGCTCGCCGTGGTGGTGGGCACCGGCGTGGGCGGCGCCCTCACGATGCTGGAACAGGACGACTGCATGGAGGCGCGGGGCCAGCGCGCCCTGTCCCCCTACACGGTGCCCAGGCTGATGCCCAACGGCAGCGCCGTGGCGGTCGGTCTGCTGGTCGGGGCCAGGGCAGGTACCCATGCCCCCACCAGCGCCTGTGCGTCCGGCGCCGAGGCGCTCGCGGTCGGTGCCCTGCTGATCCGGGCGGGCCGCGCCGATGTGGTGATCGCCGGAGGCACGGACGCCTGTCTGCATCCCTTGTCGCTCGGCGCGTTCGCCCGCATGCGCGCCCTGTCGCTGCGCAACGACGCCCCTGACCTGGCCTCCAGACCGTTCGACCAGGAGCGCGACGGCTTCGTCATGTCCGAGGGGGCCGGCATGGTCGTACTGGAACGTGCCGAGTTCGCACGGGCACGCGGCGCCGCGGTCCATGCGACGCTCGCGGGTGCCGGGGTCACCTCCGACGCGTTCGATGTGACACTGCCCGACACCGAAGGCCAAGTGCGGGCCATGAAGGCCGCGTTGCGCGATGCCGACCTCACCAGGACCGACATCTGCCATGTGAACGCTCACGCGACCGGCACCCCCGTCGGGGACGTCACCGAGGCGCGGGCCGTGGGGAAGGCGGTGGGCTCGCATCCGGCGGTCACGGCCTGCAAGTCCGCCACCGGACATCTGCTCGGTGCCTCCGGCGCGGTCGAGGCGGTCTTCACCGCGCTGACCCTGGAACACGGGCTGATCCCGCCGATCCGCAATCTGGACAAGCCCGCGGACGGAATCGAGCTGGACCTGGTGACAGACCGGCCGCGACGAACGACCGCACGGGCGGCCCTGTCCACATCGTTCGGATTCGGCGGACACAACGTGGTGCTCGCCTTCACCCGATGAGCGGCTCTGTGCCGGGGCGGCGGCCTTTCGATGTCCACCGGCCGGCCCGTCCCCCGCTACCGCACGCCGACCCCGCCACGGCAGGAGTTGATCACGTCGGCGACGACGGCCGGATGCGTGACCTGCGGATAATGGCCCGCGTCCGGAATCACGGTGACCGGCTTGTGCACGGACTCCCGAAGCGGGTCCGCCGACCCGACGACGATCTGCACGGGCAACCGCACCCGCTGGAGCAGCTGCCGCAGTTCCGCACGCTGCCGGTGGGCGGTGCGCACGGCAGCGATCACCCGGCCGGCCGCCCCCGCCCGCCGGAGGTCGACGCCGAGCCCGTCGAGGCCGCCGTACTGCGGCAGGCCGAGCGAACGGGCCAGACGCGGTACGGGAGTTGCTCGCAGCAGCGGCACGGCCAGCCGCGAGCGCAGCAGCCCAAAGGACGGCTGCTGCAGGAAGGCCGGGGCGACGAGGACCAGCGCGGAGAGACGATCGGGGTGGGCCGTGGCGTAGCGCAGCGCGGGGCCGCACGCGAGCGAGTGCGCGACGAGAACGGGGCGTGTCTCCACCGGCCGCAGCAGATCCTCAAGCCAGTCGTCGAGCGGTCCTGCGGACGGTCCCGACCGGCCGAAACCGGGCAGATCGGCGGCGAGAGAGGGAGCACTGAGGCGGTCCGCGGTCCCCTTCCACACATCGGCGTTCACGGGAAGGCCGTGCAGCAGGACATGGCCGGGGCGGCGTCGTTCCCCGATCGTCCAGGTCCGGCTGCCTGCCACACTCTGGAAGCCGTAGGGTCCGCGGCTACGGTCGGATCGTCCGAAACGGGTGGCGACCAGGTCGTCGGCCCATCGGCGCAGCGCGGGCTCCGCGGACGGCATCGTCAGGCCGCACGACACGGCGAACGCGCGGGCGGAGGACGTGTCGTAGCGATCGGTCGACAGGAACGACAGGGCCTCGGAGTCCGTCCGGGTGATCGCGCGGGGCAGTCGGCGCAGCAGTCCGACCGGCACCGAACGGCGCGGGGCACGAACTCCCATGTGCTCCGCGAGTATACGGACCAGGTCGGGCAGATCGGGGGTCGCGTCGTCCAGCACCCAGTAGGCACGCCCCGCGCTCTCCTCATGTCCGGGAAGGGCGGCCAGGAAGCCGACGAGATGGTCCAGGGTGACGATCGGGACGAAGACACCGGGACCGCCGGGCAGTGCCCTCAACCGGCCGTGCCACAGTTCGCAGACCACCGTGGCCAGACCGACGTACTGGTCGGGGCCGATCACCGTACTGGGATTGACGATGGTCAGCGGCACGCCCAGTTGCTGCGAGCGGGTCCGGACCGCTCCGTCGGCCTCCTGCTTCGATGCCTCGTACGCCCCCTGCCTTCCGTAGTCCACCGGCTCCTTGTCCGCGGCGGCCATTCGGTAGCCGCTGATGTGGACGAGTCGACGCAGCCGAGGCAGCTCGGCCGCCCAGTCGACCACGTGTACGGCACCCGTCACGTTCACCGCACGCGCCTGCTCGGCCTCGATGCCGAAGGCGAAGCGCGCGGCGGTGTTGTAGACGTCGCGCACACCGTGCAGCCCCTGCTGGGGCAGGCCGAGCCCGGGCAGGGTGACGTCGGCCCGGACGACGCTCAGGCCCGACCGGTCCACCCCTTGCGTGTCGAGCCATGCCGTCAGCCCGTCCGCGGAACCCCGCACGGCGGCCGCCACCTGGCGTCCGTCGCGCAGCAGTTCCGCCACCAGGGAGCGCCCGATGAAACCTCCGGCGCCGAGGACGATCGAGTCCGAGAGCATGCTGTCTCCTCGCGCGGTGCCGACTGCCCCGCCTGCGTGGCCCCGGGACCGGGCCAAAGGCCCCCCTCTGGGGGCGACTTCAGCGTATCGATGCATTGGGGATGATTTGAATGGAGCGAACTGACATCACACGATCGGGGACTGGTGGCTGACCGGATACCGGGGCCGAGGCGGATGTCCGCCTCGGCCCCGCATGCGCGTCGACGATCGGCGGCCCGGAGCCCGAGGACGGGCCGCGGCCAGCCTGTCACCGCCTGGACTTGGGCGGACTTCCGGACACGCTCCATGCTCTGACCGAAGGGCTCGAATGGCTCAGCGACGGGCGACGGGCGACGGATACACCAGGCGGTCCTCGGCGTGCCGCGCCGCCTTGCGTCGTCCTTCACTCGTCCGATGGAATGCGCGCACAGTAGCAGGGCAGTTACGCTGCGTACGTGATCGGTTGGGGTGGCGGGTTGCATCGCACGACCGCGCGGAGAGCCGTCCTGGTACTGGCCGCCGTGCTGGCGGCGCTGTGTGCCGCGCTCATGGCAGATCACACCGGCGAGATCGAAGCGACGGAGAGCGTCGCCTGTGTCATCGAAACGAGGAAACCGCTCACCGCCAAAGGCGTGGAACACCCTGGCCGGAGAACGCAGAAGCACACCGTGCTCTGCTCGCCCTTCCCCGCCGCGCATCCCGGGGACGGACGACGGGTTTCCGCCGCTCGGCCGCTGCCCGAGCGGGCGCCCCTCGCGAGTGCCGACTCTTCTTGCGTCGTCCTGCGCTGCTGAGCGGAACCGCGGTGTCAGGTTCCGGTGCCCGTGTGGCACGAGAGGACACCGCTCAGGTATCCCCTCTCCGCTTACCGACGCAGCAGGAGCAGTCATGCCGGCCGACCCTGGACGCGCGCTGGAAGGATATCTGCGCGCCCTGAGTTACCGTACGCCTCCCCAAGAACCCGAACCCGCGCCGATCCTCGACGGCACCATCGGGGCGCCCACCGCGCAACCGGTGACACGCGAAGAGCCCGGCACCGCAACCCATTATCGGCCACGCCCCGCCGACGCGCCCCGCGGCCCCGGTCTTCTCGCCAGGCTTCGCGCACTGCGCGGACGTCGGATCGGGCCGGCCCAGCGCGCACGCTCGTAACGCGCGGTGCCGTTGCGCCGTCACCCGCGCCGGCGGTCGTCACCGCACTACGGCCCATCCGTCGAGGACTCCGGGATGGCCCACCGCCGTGCGCCGACGCGCCAACCCCGGCAGCGGCGCCTACCACCCCGAGTTATGAGCAAGATACGGTCATCGTGAATTTTCGGAGAAATCTCGTACAACCTTTCGCCATGTGCGTCCGTCTGGTTTACCGCAGGGCCTGTACAGGGGTGGATGAAGAGGAGTTCAGAACGTGACCGTGCGTTCCTTTGCCCGGCGGATGCGACCGCGAGTCGAGCGGAAGGCCGCCGAGAGGGTGTGGCAGCTGCGTACCATGCGGCGGCGCCGGAGGGCGGCGGTCACGGACCCGGTGCTGCGCCCGGTGGCGGTGCGCGGCCAGCAGCTCTACGGACGGGTGGTGGCCCGGTTCAGCGCGGCTGAGGCGGCCGCCGCCAACCTCGGCCTGGTCATCGCCGCGCTGGAGCGGGAAGGCATCCCCTACTTCCTGGTGCCGGCCTCCCGTACGCGTCACACGGTCGGCGTGAACGCCGTCGACCGGGAGCGTTTCCTGACCGCCCTGGAGGCACAGAACGCGGGGAAGGCGGTGTTCATCGGCAGGCCGCTGCCCGGCGGCAGGCTCAACCATCCCGCGCTGTTCATGGACGGGGTGCTGCCGGCCGCGCTGCGCACCTCCCCCACCCTGCGGATCGGGGAGAACCACCTCGGCCCCTCGGGCCAGTTGCTCGCCGGGCCGGAACTCGCCTGTGACGTCGAGTTCTGGGAGGACGGCGCACAACTCCTCGCGTCCGCCGACGGGCCGCGGCGACTGGCCAAGGTGCAGCCGCAGGCGTCGCAGGACATCTTCGCCGAGTCCCTGATCGCGCCGCGGAACAACGGCATCACGGACGTACTGCCGGCAGCCGAGCAGCAGCCGGCCACGGTGCGCATCGGCGACCGGGAGTTCGCGAGCTTCGTCCCGTTCACCCGGCCGACCGTGAGCGACGTGACGTTTCCCGTCGACGTCGTCTACACCTGGGTGGACGGCGAGGAGCCCGGGATGCGGGCCAAGCGGGCCCGGTACCAGGACCGCGGCACCGCCGAGATCCTGGACAAGGAGACCAACGCCTCCCGGTACACCAGCCATGACGAGCTGAAGTACTCGCTGCGCTCGCTGGCCATGTACGCCGACTTCGTCCGGCACATCTACATCGTGACCGACGGTCAGAAACCGCACTGGCTCGACGACCGGGCCGCGGGGATCACGGTCGTCGACCACGGCGACATCTTCCCGCAGGGCGTCCTGCCGGTGTTCAACTCGCATGCCATCGAGACCCGGCTGCATCACATACCGGGGCTGTCGGAGCACTATCTGTACTTCAACGACGACGTGTTCGTCGGCCGCCGGGTCACCGCCGAGCACTTCTTCCACGGCAGCGGTCTCATGAAGATCCCGGTGTCCCCGCTGAAGATCGGCGTCGGCAAACCGCACGCCGAGGAGACGGCCACCAACTCCGCGAGCAAGAACGTCCGACGGCTGCTGCTCGACAAGTTCGGGCGGATGACGACGAACAACTTCATGCACACTCCGCTGCCGCAGCAACGCGGGGCGCTTCGGGCGATCGAGGAGCTGTTCCCGGAGGATGTACGCCGCACCACGGCGTCCCGCTTCCGCTCACCGCAGGACATCGCCATGACGGCCCCTCTGCTGTACCAGTACGCGCTGATGGCCGGCCTCGGCGTGCCGGGCAGGTTCAGCTTCCGGTACGTGAACATCAGCCGCCCGGACGCCGAGGCGCGCCTGGCCGATCTGCGCCGCAACCGCCGCTTCGACTTCTTCTGCCTCAACGACGTCGATGTGCCGCCCGAGGAGCGGGAACAGGTCGGCATCCGGATGGGCGAGTTCCTGGAGCACTACTACCCGTTCCCGAGCCCCTTCGAGAAGCAGAGCTGACGGGAACACGCCCATGGACCTACGCCACCGCTTCGCGGCGCCCGCGGGCATGCGGGCCGCCCGGGACTTGTTCGTGTACCTCCGGCTCTGGCAGTCCGCCCGGCTCTGGACGCTGCGTACGGCCCGGGCCCGACGGCGGCTGCGGGCCGCCGTACCCGGGCTGCGCCCGATCACCTGCGGACCGACGCGGCTGTACGGACGCACGGTCGCCGACTACACCGCCGCGGATGCCGCCGAAGCCGACCGTGAACGGGTGTGCACCGTACTGGAGGCGATCGGCGTCCCGTACTTCCTCGTTCCCGCCGACCACGGATACGGCGCGCCACGGCAGGTGATCGGCGTCGAGGAGAGGTACCGCGGCACGGTCCTCGCCCGGGCCGCGCAGCGCTTCGATCGCACCGCCGGGTACGTCGGCGCCGTCGGCCGGGACGGCGCCGTGACGACCGCGGTGCTGTGGGCCGACGGAAAGCTGCCGCGGGCACTGAGGCGGGCCGCGGTGCTCCGTACCGGCGTGGTGCGCCTCGGTCCGGCGGGGCAGGTACTCAGCGGTCTTGAGACGGGGTGCGACATCGAGTTCTGGCGTCGCGGCCGGGACCTGGGCACCGCCGCGGGCGCCGACCCCTCCTGGCTCACCGTGCCCGGCAGCCGGCTGGAGGACGTCTTCGGCCCGGCGCTCGTCGCCCCGCGCCGCAACCCGGTGTCGGAGGTGCTTCCCACGGCGGCACAGCAGCCGGCCACGGTGGCAGGCCGCCGCGGCCGCGTGCCGACGTTCGCACCGTTCGCCGAGCCGGGCATCGACGAGGTGCGCTTCCCCGTCGACGCCGTGTACACCTGGGTCGACGGGGACGACCCGGCCATGGCCGCCAAGCGCCGTGCCCATCAGGCGCTCTCCGACAACCCCATCGCCCCGCGCGAGACCGGCGCCTCCCGCTACACCAGCCACGACGAACTGAAGTACGCGCTGCGCTCGTTGGAGATGTACGCCGGATTCATCCGGCATGTCTACCTCGTGACCGACTCGCAGATCCCCGCCTGGCTGGATCCGGACGCGGCGGGCCTGACCGTGATCGATCACCGGGACATCCTTCCGGCCGATGCCCTCCCCGTCTTCAACTCGCACGCGATAGAGAGCCGACTGCACCACATACCGGGGCTGTCGGAGCACTACCTGTACTTCAACGACGACGTCTTCATCAACCGCCCGGTGCGAGCGGAGCACTTCTTCCACGGCAACGGCATCGCCCGGATCCCGCTGTCCCCGTTGAAGCTCGGCGTCGGCGCCCCGCATCCGCTGGAGCCGGCGCCGAACTCCGCCGGCAAGAACGCCCGCGAGGTGATCAGGCGCTTCCACAGCAGATACGTCACGCACAAGTCGCTGCACACCCCGCACCCACAACTGCTGTCGGTCATGCGTGAGATGGAGAGCCTCGCGATCGAGGAGCTGCGGCGGACCTGCTACTCGCGCTTCCGCACCATCACCGACGTCGCCCCGGCGTCCACCCTCCACCACCACTGGGCGATCGCTTCCGGCCGGGCCGTCCCGGCCGACTACCGCTTCCGCTACATCCAGCTGGGCGCACCGGACATGCGGCGGCGCCTGGACCGCCTTGCGGCCGGGGAGGAGATCGACTTCTTCTGCCTCAACGACGTGGAGACGGCCCCGGAGGCCAGGGCGGCGGCCCAGACCGCCCTTCGTGCCTTCCTGGAACGGAAGTACCCCTTCCCGAGCCGCTTCGAAGGTGCGCCGCGGCCGCTCTCACGACTGATCGGGCCTGCTGCGGTGAGCCTCCCGCAGCAGGCATCGCTGGGGGACGCACGGCGCCACGAATGACACCCCGCCCCTGCCCGCGGGCTCAGGAGTCGGCGGACAGGAGCGGTACTCAGGCTGCGAGTGCGCTGATGCCGCGTCCGATCGGTACGGTCACTCCCGCAGTGCGGAGCCGGATCATTCGGGGCGGGTGCCGACCAGCCCCACCAGCACGGGACCTGTGGGCGATGCCACCAGGTCGGTGACGGTCAGCGGGTCGAGCGTCGCGTAGAACGCCTCCTGGGCGGCCCTCAGTGCCCGGCGCAAGCGGCAGGCCCCGCGCAGCGGGCAGGGCGGATCGCCTTCGCAAGCCACGACCTCACCCTCCCCCTCCAGCTCACGGACCAGCCACCCGACCGAGGCACGTCGCCCGCGTTCGGTCAGCTCAAGCCCGCCCCCACGTCCTCGCCGGGCCTCGACCACGCCGAGGTGCTGCAGCCGGGCGATCACCTTCGCCATGTGCGCGTACGGCACCTTCACGGCCTCGGCGACCTCACGCGTGGTCAGGGCGTCGCCCTGCTGGGAGACGGCCAGCCGCATCACCGCGCGCAGCGCCAGATCCGTGAACTTCGTCAATCGCACGGCGGCACCCTAGCAAATATGCATACCAGATTCCAGTTTAAGGGCCGTTGGCACTATTGTATTCGCCTTCATGTTCCGGTATGTCGGGCCCTCCTGTCCGTCCTCGCCCACGCGCCCGTGGATCGCCCGCCCTGCCGTCTGCGAACTGGTCACCCCCAGCATGGGAGAGGACGCTGAAAGAGACGAGGAGGGAGACAGCCATGAGGGTCGGAATACTGACCGGCGGCGGGGACTGCCCCGGCCTGAACGCGGTGATCCGCAGCGTCGTCCGGAAGGGCGTTCAGAAGCACGCCTTCGACTTCGTCGGACTGCGCGACGGCTGGCTCGGAGCGCTCCAGAACAGCGTCGTCCCGCTGGACATCTCCAGCGTGCGGGGGATTCTCCCGCGCGGCGGAACCATCCTCGGATCCTCCCGGACCAATCCGTTCAAGCACGAGGACGGGGTGCGACGCGTGCGGGACACACTCGCCGCACAGGACGTGGACGCACTCGTCGTGATCGGCGGTGAGGACACGCTGAGCGTCGCCGCCGAGCTGGGCCGGCAGGGGATCAAACTGGTCGGCGTACCGAAGACCATCGACAACGACGTGTCGGGCACGGACTACACCTTCGGCTTCGACACCGCCGTCGGCATAGCGACCGAGGCCATAGACCGTCTGCACACCACAGCCGAGTCGCACATGCGGACGCTCGTGGTGGAGGTGATGGGGCGGCACTCCGGGTGGATCGCCCTGCACGCGGGCATCGCGGGCGGTGCCAATGTGATCCTCATCCCGGAGCGCCCGTTCGACATCGATGAGGTCTGTGCGTGGGTGCGCAGCCGGTTCAAGATCCATTACGCGCCGATCGTCGTGGTGGCGGAAGGCGCGGTTCCCAAGGAGGGGCAGATGGTCCTCAAGGACCATGCGGTGGACGAGTTCGGGCATGTGCGGCTGTCCGGCGTGGGCGAGTGGCTCGCCCGGGAGATCTCGGAGCGCACGGACACGGACGCCCGCACCACCGTGCTCGGTCACGTCCAGCGCGGTGGTACCCCGAGCGCGTTCGACCGTTGGCTGGCCACACGTTTCGGGCTGCACGCCGTGGACGCGGTCAAGGACGGTGACTTCGGCGTGATGGTGGCGCTGAACGGCACCAGGATCGTCCGCGTTCCCCTGTCCGACGTCACGGCCCGGACCAAGAAGGTCGATCCGTCGCTGTACGACGAGTTCGAGGTGTTCTTCGGCTGACCGCGCGGCGTCGTGGGGCGGGCGGGAGTACGGGCGACGGACCTGGAGATCATCCGGCGTGCGGAACGACCGCCACAGGACAGTGAACATGGTGCAGCACCGCGTGGGTGACCGGCCCGAGCCGGCCCGCGGCCGTCCGTTGACCGGTGCGAGAGCCCACGACGAGCAGGCCGGCTCGCCGTGCGGCGTTCAGGAGTGCCTGCGCGGGATGGAGCAGCACGACATCCGCGCGGACCGTCACCGCCGGATACCGCTCCCGCCATCCGCGCAAGGCGTCCGAGAGCTCCAGGACCTCCTGGTCCTCCCAGGTGGCGCGGTCCTCCTCGGAGACGAAGAGCGTCCGCGGGGACACGGACTCGGCGGGCAGGGCCCATGCCTGAACCGCCCGCAGCGATGCTCCGCGCGCCTGAGCGGCCGAGAACGCGAAGTCCGCCACCTCGCTGACGGGACGGTGCGCGTCGAAGCCGACCACCACCTGAGCATCCCCGGGCACCGCGCTCGCCCCTCCTCCATGGGCGCCGACGGCCCGTCCGGGCACCAGGACAACGGGACAGGTCGCCGCTGCCGCCACCCCCAGGGCCGCCGAGCCGACCGCGAGGCCGTCGAAGCCGCCCGACCCCCGCGTCCCGACGACGAGGAGCCCGGCACCGCGGGCGGCGGCATTCAGCGCCGCGGCGGGGGCGCCGTCGGCCTGCTCGCCCCGCACCTCGATGTCCGGGTATCGCCCGCTCACGTCGGCGACCGCCTGCCGGAGCATCCGCTCACCCACGTCATGCAGCGTCCGCGCGGCCGGAGCGGGCACGCTGCCGCCCGGAAGCGACGGAGCCACGTGTACGAGGCTCAGCGCGACCCCGCGCAGCAGGGCCTCCCGGGCCGCCCAGTCGGCTGCGGCCAGGCTGAACCGGAACCGTCGACACCCGCCAGCACAGGGTGACTCACCGCATCCCCCTTTTCCCTGTTGCCGTTCTTGCCGTTCTTGCTGCTCTTGCTGCTCTTGCTGCTCTTGCTGCTCTTGCTGCTCTTCGCCCGGCATCCGCGGTGTGCGGACACCGCACGGCCCGTCCGTCTTCCCGGACCGCTGTTCCACTGTTCCATGAGCGGGGCCGCCCGGCGCCCGCACCGGGCACGGGGTGCGGCGAAGCGTCGCGCGGCGCCGGAACAGCCGGAATCGGCCGGGCCCGCGGCGCCCATGGGGCCGATCGGCACTCGTCGGCGGACCGTTTCCGTGGTGTGCTGGTGGTGACGGGAAGGAGCATGGGCAGACGCGGGGAAACGGCTCGCGGCCGTGCACCGCGCAATCCGGATCCGCGAGAAGCGGGTGGCCCTTCCCGTCCCAACCTGTCCTGTCGTACGGCAGCGGCGGCCCGACATGAAAACGCCCCGAAATGAAAACGCCTCCGCCCCCACTCCGCGAGGAGGAGAGCATGCAGGGCAGTCCGCACCGGGTGAGTGACGTGATGACGCGCGCCGTCGTCGCAGTGGGGCGCGAGGCCCTGTTCAAGGATGTCGTGGAACGCATGGAGCAGTGGAAGGTCAGCGCTCTTCCCGTGGTGGAGGGCGACGGCCGGGTGATCGGAGTGGTCTCCGAGGCCGATCTGCTGCCCAAGGAGGAGTTCCGGGACGACGACCCGGACCGGTTCACCCAGCGGCGCCGCCTGTCCGACCTGGCCAAGGCGGGGGCGCTGACGGCCGAGGAGTTGATGAGCACCCCGGCCGTCACCGTCCGGGCCGACGCCACGCTTGCCGAGGCCGCGCGCATCATGGCGCTGCGGCAGGTGAAACGGCTGCCCGTGGTGACCGCCGAGGGCGTGCTCGACGGCGTGGTCAGCCGCGCGGACCTGCTGAAGGTCTTTCTGCGCCCGGACAACGACCTCGCCGACGAGATACGGCGCGATGTCGTCGACCCGCTCTTCCCGGCACCGGTCGAGCCCGTGCACATCACGGTCACCGAAGGCGTCGCGACGCTGACCGGACGCGTCCCGGACGCCACCCGGATTCCGCTTGCCGTCCGCCTCGTACGCGGCGTCGAGGGCGTGGTGAGCGTGAACTGCCAACTCACCGCGGCCACCGCGTAGGGCGGGCGCCGGGCACATCGGCGTACGTCGCCTGCCGGGCGCCGACGCACCGCATCCCGTCGGCCGGGCCGATCGGCGCGCGAAGTCCAGGGCTCAGACGGTGATCCGGCGTCCGGTGACGGTGAAGGGATGGATGCGCACCCACAGTTGGCGGGAGCCCCCGGCCCAGGGCGTGCTGTAGGCCCGCTGCGTCAACCGGCGCTGCTCCTGCGGGTCCGTCACCACGCGTGCGGTTCCGCGGGCCAGAACGCTCCAGCCCTGACTGAACGCGTCGTCGATGTGGTCGACCTCGAAGCCCACCTGACGGCCCTCGGCCAGCGACGGGGTCGCACCGCGCGCCGTGCGGAAGACGATCGCCTCGTCCACGACGCTGTAGTTGACCGGTACGATCACCGGCCCGGACGAGGTGGGGATCGCGATCCGCCCCACCCCGTGCGAGGCCAGCAGGGCCCGGCACTCGCCGGGGCGCAGTCTGGTGAACTCCGGGGACCGTCCGGCGCGTCCGGTCCCGGAGGGCAGGTCGACGGCGCCGCCACTGAGTTCGGTGACGGTGGTCTCCAGTGCCTCGGCCAGCCGCAGCAGCGCGCCCGTGCTCGGCGCGGCGTCCGGATGGTTCTCCAGGTAGCCGAGATAGCTGGTGGCCATGCCCGCGCGCGCGGCTGCTTCCCGTCGGCTCAGGCCGACCTGTATCCGCCGCGCGGCCAGGCGTCGGCCCAGGTCGCCGAGCGGTTTCGCGGGCGCCGCCGTGCCCGTCCGCGTCCGTGCGCTCGCGGGCGCCGTGCCCGTCCTCGTCCGTGTGCTCATGGTCCGTCGAGCCCCTTTGGTCAGGCCGTGGGAACGGCCAGTTCGTGCTGCTCGCCGCCCAGCACCACTTTGAGCGCGCCGGTGTCGGCGGCCCGGGAGAAGACGTCGTATGCCTCCGCCATGTGGTCCAGCGGGAAGGTGTGGGTGACCAACTGGTCGGTCGGCAGCCGGCCGGCGGCGGCCATCCGCAGCAGAGTGGGCGTCGAGTAGGTGTCCACCAGCCCCGTCGTGATGGTCACGTTCTTGCTCCAGAGGTCTTCGAGGTGCAGCGTGGCCGATCTGCCGTGCACCCCGACGTTGGCCACATGACCGCCGGGTCGGACCATGCGGGTGCACAGTTCGAAGCTCTCCGGCGCGCCGACGGCCTCGATCACCACGTCCGCGCCGAGCCCGTCGGTCAGGTCTGCGACCAACTGGGCGGGGGCTTCACGGCCGTCGGCCACCGCGTCGGCGCCGAACCGGCGTGCCGCTTCCAGCCGGGCCGGGGCCAGGTCCACCGCGATGATCCGCTCCGGTGCGAACAGCCGCGCCGTCACGATCGCAGCGAGCCCGACGGGACCGGCGCCCACGACGACGACGGTGTCGCCGGGACGAACGCGCCCGTTGAGCACGCCCACTTCGTAGGACGTCGGGAAGATGTCCGCGAGCAGTACGGCGTCCTCGCTGCGGACGGCAGCCGGCAGCACATGCACGGACAGGTCGGCGTAGGGCACGCGCACGTACTCGGCCTGGGTGCCGTCGATGAAATGACCGAGGGTCCAGCCCCCGCCCCCCAGACACTGGCCGTAGCCGCCCTCCCGGCAGAACCGGCACCGGCCGCACGAGGTGATGCAGGAGACGAGCACCCGGTCCCCCGGCCGGACGGTGCGCACATCGCTGCCGACCTCGACGATCTCGCCGACGGCCTCATGGCCGAGCACCGTCCCGGAGTGCACCTCGGGCACATCCCCGTTGAGAATGTGCAGGTCCGTGCCGCAGATCGTGACGGCACCGACCTTCACGATCGCGTCGGTCGGTTCCTTGATGTCCGGATCCGGGACGTCCTGCCAGGACGCCTGTCCAGGGCCGTGGAAGACGAAGCCTTTCATGACGCTCCTCACGCTCTTCGACCTGTTGCGACCCGGGGTCCCGGCGCGTACGGCTGGGACGCGGTTCCGGTCCCGGCACGGTGCCGGGGTTGCCCCGCAGGTTCAGCTTGTGCGGTGTGCGCGGGACCGCGCTTGGGCCGACCGGCCCTCGCCTGCCGCCGGTCCGCCCATCGGCCGCGGCGGCTCGCGGCCGGCGTGCACCACGTGCGAAGACCGTGCGGGCGGGGAGCCTTGGGACGCGTTCCCCGTGCGCGCCCGCCGACCGCATCCTTGCGCCGCTGCCGACGGCGGTGGCCGCGCATCGGGCCCGGTGCCGCGAGCGGTGAGCCGTGGGCGGGCGCGGCCTGCTGCCGAACGGCCCGGGCGGCGGGCCGGGCGGCCCCTGGCCCGACGGCCGGCAGCGGCCCACGCTGAAAATGACCACGTTGGAAGTGGCCCACGCTGGAAGTGGCAAACCCGCCCGCGAGTGACCCGACGGAGTCATCATGTACGGCTCTCCTCACCTCGTCAGTGACGTCATGACCCACACGGTCGCCGCCGTCGGCCCTCGGGCCTCGTTCAAGGAGATGGTGCAGCTGATGCAGGACTGGCAGGTCAGCGCACTGCCCGTGATCGAGGGCGAGGGCCGGGTGGTCGGTGTGGTCTCGGAGGCCGATCTGCTCCCGACGGAGGAACTCCGCGACGACCCGGACGTGGGCTACCTCCGGCTGCGCCGCCCCGCCGACCTGGTCAAGGCCGAGGCGGTGACCGCGGCCGATCTGATGTCCTCGCCCGCGATCACCGTCCGGGCCGACGCGACCCTGGCCGAGGCCGCGCGCGTCATGGCGCGGGCCCGGGTCAAGCGGCTGCCCGTGGTGGACGACCTTCAGTTGTTGCAGGGCGTCGTCAGCCGGGCCGACCTGCTCAAGGTCTTCCTCCGCGAGGACGCGGACATCGCCGAGGAGGTCCGCCGGGAGATCGTGTCGTATCTCTTTCCTCCGCCGTCCACCGTCGAGGTCGAGGTGCGCGACGGAGTCGTCACGCTGAGCGGCACGGTCCGCGACTCCTCCCTGCTCCCCGTGGCCGCCCGTCTGGTGCGGGCCGTCGAGGGCGTGGTGGATGTGGAGTTCGGTCGCGCGGCGGATGGCGGTGCGCGGGAACCGTAGCGGCGACCGGTCACCGGCGCCCGCCCATCGAGGAAACCGGGAGTCGAGGACGCCCGGGGTCAGACCGCCAGGGGTCAGACGGCAGCGAGCAGGTTCTTCACCTCGATGACATCGGCGATGTTCTCGACCTCGGCCACGAGGCGCGCCGTGGTGGCCGAGGGCATCCGCCCGGTCAGCTCCACGATGCCGTCGTGCACGGCCACCTCCACCGCTTTACGGTCGGCCGGCGGACAACAGGCTTCGACCCTGGCCTCGACCTCCTCCCGTATCGCCGCGTCGTCCCTGATGAGGGCCTGGAGCAGCGCGTTGCGGCGTACGACGCCGACCAGTCGGCCGTCGTGGTCCGTGACCGGAAGCCGCTTGAGCCGGGACAGGGCTGCCAGCCAGGCCGCCTCGGCGACGCTCGCGCCCGGGAGCACCGTGATCGCGGGGCTGGTCATCAGGTCGGCCGCCGTCTCGCCGCGGGCCTTGCCGTGCAGCCGTCGCTCGCGCAGTCGGCCGATGGGTCCGGGCCGGTGCCCGGACGCCTCGAAGGCCACCTTCGCCAGCAGATCGGACTCCGAGACGACGCCGACCACATGGTCCTGGGCGTCCACGACCGGGGCGGCGCCGACCTGCTCGCGTGCCAGCAGCCGAGCGATCTCACGGAACGGCAGGTCGTCACGGAGCGACACCGCGGGCACGTCCATCACGTCCCGCACCAGCACGTCCCGCGTCGGCGGGGCCGGGGCGCCGGGCGGTGGCGCCTGCCGGGGCGAGCGCGAGGCGGCCGACGGTGTCGGGGAGGCGGCGCCGCCGGGCGGAGGCGACTGCGTCTGTTCTTCAGTCTGTTCTTCGAGGCGCGCGTGTCTGGCCGCGGCCGTGGCCACGGCGCCCAGGTAGCGGATCAGCATGTCCTGCCGTCCGGCCTCGCCGGACCCCCAGGGGCGGGAGGGCAGGGTACGCCGGGCCTCGGTCTCCGCGGGGATGTTCTCGTGCTCGTTCACGGCAGCCTCCGGACGCCGTCGGGTCGCCTAAATCCCAGTCTTCCGCTCCCAGAGCCCTTGCCAAGAGCCGAACGGCCCTGGTGGAACGGGGTCGGCCCCTTTCCGAGGGCCTTCGGCCCGAGACGATCGCCGAACGGCGCTGTCCGGTCCTTGCCCGCGAGAACGTCCGGGAGCCGCGCAGTCCCCCGGGTGTGGACCACCCGGCCCATACCGTCCAGGGTGTTCTGGCCGAGCCTGGACTGTATGGAACGACGACATCCGAGCAGCCTGGGAGGTCGAGATGACCGGCCGTCGCTATGCCGTCAGTGATGTGATGACCCGCAAGGTCGTTGCCGTGGCGGCCAAGGCATCCTTCAAGGACATCGTGCGGACCCTGCGCCGGTGGCAGGTGACGGCGCTGCCGGTGCTGGACGACGACCACCGGGTCGTCGGCGTCGTCTCCGAGGCCGATCTGCTGCCGAAGGAAGAGGCCAGGGGCGGCGATCCGGCCCCCGTCACACCTGGGGCGGACGGTGCGGACACCGCCAAGGCGACCGCGGTCACCGCCGACCGGCTGATGACCGCGCCCGCCGTCACCGTGGCCGGGAACGCGACGCTGGCGCTGGCCGCCCGGATCATGGCCCGCAACCGGATCAAGCGGCTGCCCGTCGTCGACGCCACCGGCGTGCTCACGGGCATCGTCAGCCGGTCCGACCTGCTCAAGGTGTTCCTGCGGGACGACGAGGAGATCGCCGAGGAGGTACGCCGGGATGTCATTGCGCGGCTGTTCGTCGCCCCGGCCGAACCGCTGCGGGTCGAGGTGCACGACGGTGTCGTGACGCTCACCGGCCGCGTCCGGGACACCACGCTCGTACCCGTCGTGGCACGGCTGGTGCGGGGCGTCGAGGGAGTGGTGGACGTCGACTGCGCGGTCATCGGACCGCTGCGCCGCCCGGATCTCGATCGGGATCTGCCGGACATCGCCGGATTCCCGCCGACCTGATGCGCATGCGCCGACGGACTGCCCGGCCGACCGTCTGAGCGGCCGCTCGGCCGAGCGGGGCGGGGCCCGGAGGCCGCCGCCCCGCCGGGCGAGGGGCGGGCAGGGCGGTCCGTCATGGGCGCGCAGGGTCAGTGCGCGAGCCCGGACGACCTCTTCGTGTCCTCTTTGCCTTCTTCGGCCTCTTCTTCGGCCCTGCGCTGCAACGCCGTCGTGGTCTTGAGCGGCGTCTCCTTGACGAACAGCACGGCGATCAACGCGACCACCGCGGAGGGGAGTGCCATCAGGAACAGCTCGCCCGTGGCCACACCGTATGCGTGCTCGATCACGCCCTTGATCGGCTCGGGCAGGGTGGTCATGTCCGGGACCGCCCCGTGACCGCCTTGTCCGGCGCCCGCGGTGGCTTCGGCGGGCAGGCCCTTCAGCCCCTTGGCGATCTCGTCGGCGACCCGGTTGGCCAGCAGGGCCCCGAGGACGCTGGTGCCGACGGTGCCGCCGAGGCTGCGGAAGAAGGAGAGTGTGGAGGTCGCGGCGCCCAACTCGTGCGCGGGGACATCGTTCTGCGCCGCAAGCACGAGGTTCTGCATCAGCATGCCGACCCCGAGGCCCAGGACGGCCATGTAGAGGCTGAGGACCCCGAACCCGGTGCCGGAGTCCAGCAGGGACAGCAGGGCGAGGCCCGCGGTCATCACGACACCGCCGGCGATCAGGAATGCCTTCCAGCGCCCGGTACGGCTGATGATCTGCCCGGCCACGGTGGAGGAGACCAGCAGACCGCCGATCATCGGCAGGCTCATCAGGCCCGCGACGGTGGGGGACTTGCCGAGCGCGACCTGGAAGTACTGGGCGAGGAAGACCGAGCCGGCGAACATCGCCAGACCGACGAAGAAGCTGGCCACCGTGGTGAGTGTGACGGTGCGGTTGCGGAAGACGGTGAGCGGAATGATCGGCTCGGCCGCCCGGGACTCCACGAAGACGGCCCCCACCAGCAGCACCGCACCGGTGACGGTCAGCGCGGCGGTCTGCCAGGACGCCCAGGCGAACTCGTTGCCGGCGAGCGAGGTCCAGATCAGCAGGGCGCAGACGCCGGCCACGATGAGGAAGGCGCCCAGCCAGTCGATCCGCACCTCACGACGCACGGTCGGCAGCCGCAGCGTCCGCTGCAGGATGGCGATGGCGGCCAGGGCGAAGGGGACGCCGACGAAGAAGCACCAGCGCCAGCCCAGCCAGTCGGTGTCCACCAGCACGCCGCCGACCAGCGGACCGGCGACGGTCCCGACGGCGAACACCGCGCCGAAGATACCGCCGTAGCGGCCGAGGTCACGCGGCGGGATGATCGCGGCCATGACCACCTGGGCGAGAGCGGTGAGACCGCCCGCGCCGATGCCCTGGATGACGCGGCTCACGATCAGCATGCCGACGCCCTGCGAGAAGCCGGCCACCAGGGAGCCGACGACGAAGAGGCCGAGCGAGAGCTGCAGCAGCAGCTTCTGGTTGAACAGGTCGGAGAGTTTGCCCCACAGCGGCACGGTGGCCGTCATCGCGAGCAGTTCGGCGGTGACCACCCAGGTGTAGGAGGACTGGCTGGCTCCGAGGTCGGCGATGATCCGGGGCAGCGCGTTGGAGACGACGGTTCCGGCCAGAATGGCCACGAACATGCCGGCCATCAGCCCGGACATCGCCTGAAGTATCTGACGGGACTGCATCTGAACAGGGGGCGCCTCGGCGCTCGCAGCACTCACTGGGGATCCTTCGAAGGACTGGAAGACATCGGTTCAGGACTCGTCGACCGGGCGGACGAATCCTGCGGCGAGCTGATCGAAAACCTGGTGGAAGACGTCGAGGAACGCGCCGCCGTGGTGTTCGTACCAGTGCGTCATCGCGACGCGGATCGCCGCGGCACTGAGCGAGGCGAGCAGGCCGGCGTACAGCTCGGCCCGGGGGCCGGTATCGCCCTGCGCACGGAGCCGTACCGTGAACGCCTCGGCGAGCGCCCGCTCCTCCTCCGCCTGCAGGGACAGCAGCCGGGAGGTGAGTTCCGGGGAGCGGGAGAGCACCAGGGCGACCAGCGACCACAGTTCGCGGTCCAGCTCCAGCCCGGCGATCTGCTCGGCCATGACCTCCCGGAGCACATCCAACGAGGAGCGCTCGGCCGGAGCTTCGCGCACCGCCTGCCGGATCCGCTCCCCCACCTCCGGATCGGACATGACGAACGCGTCGTCACGGCTCTTGAAGTAGTTGAAGAACGTCCGTGGCGAGACCCCGGCTCGCTCGCTGATCGCCTCGACCGTCACCTGCTGCACGCCGTTCTCCGCCGCCAGCCGTATCGCCGCCTCGAACAGGGCGTGTCTGGTCGCTCTCTTCTTCTGCTCACGCAGCCCGACCGGGCGTTCCCGATGTTCCACACCTTGCACACTACTGAAAAAATGCAGAGTCATGCAAAATTGATGGCGCGGTGCCGACGGCCGGGTGGGCGGGAAGCCATGATGTGATGGCGTCGTGAGCCGCGCCGCCGAGGAGACCAACCGCCGCATGCTTCGGGCCCGGGACGCCATGGACCGCGCCTACGCGCAGCCGCTGGACGTCGCCGCGCTGGCGCGGATCGCCCATGTGTCCCCGGCACACTTCACCCGTACCTTCCGGGCGACGTTCGGCGAGACCCCGCATCGCTACCTTCAGCGCCGCCGCGTCGAGCGCGCGATGTTCCTGTTGCGGGAGACCGACCGCAGTGTGACCGACATCTGCTTCGCGGTCGGCTTCGGCAGCCCGGGCACCTTCAGCCGCACGTTCCACGACATCGTCGGCCGCTCACCGAGGGCGTACCGCAAGGAGACGGCGGCCGCGGACGTACCGACGTGCTTCACGATGGCGTGGACTCGGCCGGTGGGCTGACCACGCCGTTCGTCGACTGAGCAGTTTCGGATAAGTTTCCGTCCACTGTCCCAAGTAGCGTGAGGCACATGTTCACTGCCATCACGCACTCGCAGATCTATGTCCTCGATCAGGACGCGGCCCTCGACTTCTATGTCGGCACGCTCGGGCTTGAGGTCAACACAGACGTCGAGCTGGGCTTCATGCGCTGGCTGACCGTCAATGTCCCCGGTCACCCCGAACGCCAGATCCTGCTGGAGAAGCCGGGCCCGCCGGCCATGTCCGAGGAGACGGCTCAGCAGGTCCGAGAACTGCTGACCAAGGGTGCGACGGGTGGCCATCTCATCTTCAGCACGGAGGACTGCCGCAAGACGTACGAGACGCTGCTGGGCCGGGGAGTGGAATTCACCGAGGAACCCACCGAGCGCCCGTACGGAATCGACTGCGGGCTGCGTGACCCCTTCGGCAACAGCATCCGCTTCGCCCAGCCCAGGACCTGAGACCGTTTCCACGGGAGCGGACCGTGACCCGGGCGGGAGCGCCGGCTCCCGCCCGGGGTCAGGGCCGGTCAGATCCGACGGCCGACGCGCGCCGCTCAGCGATCGGACCGGACCTGCCGCACCGCGCCGTGGCGCTCGGCCTCGTCCCGGATCAGCAGCGACAGCAGCGAGGCCACGGTCAAGTCGGATTCGGCCGGGTGGCGCAGGATCTTGTCGGAGTCGATCCGGTAGGTGTTGCCGCGCCCCTGGCGGGTGTGGGAGAGATAGCCGTCCTGCTCCAGATCCGAGATGATCTTCTGAACGGCGCGCTCGGTGAGCCGGCAACGCGCCGCGATGTCGCGGATGCGCGCGTTGCGATTGTCGGCGATGGTGGCCAGCACACGGGCGTGGCTGGTGAGGAACGTCCATCCGGTGTGCGGCTCGGGCACCCCATCCACTCCGACCATGGGGAAAGGGTACGGCCGAGCACACACGCACTCAAAAGAACGAAACAAATTTCGTGCATATCTTGACGGGTTGCCCGGCGAGGGCGACGCTGGTGGGCAGGGCTACGTAAGTACCCAGGGAGAGGCAGTCATGCCGGAGCCGCCCCATGGAGCAGGGTCGATCAGCGGGGACGACGCCGTCTGCACGAGAACAATCTCCTCATCGATCGTCACGCGGCATGACGGCGACCACATCGTCGTCCGCATCGATGGAGAACTCTGCTTCGACGACGCCGAGTTGCTGGAGCACACCCTGCGCGCCGCCCTCGGCAAACCGGTCTCGCGCCTGAACCTGGATCTCGGCGACCTGACGTTCTGGGACGGCTCGGCGCTCAATGTGCTGCTGAACCTTCGCCGGCAGGCGATCGCCGCGGGCAAGGCGATCGCGGTGACGGCGGCCAGTCCCGTGGCGGAACGGCTGCTGTCCCTCACGGACACCCGCAGCCTCTTCACACCGGCGCACGAGAGCAACGACCAGGGCAGGGACGAGGACGCCGGCGACGGTCTGCGGTGCGAGGTGATCCAGCTTCGGCGCGCGTTGCAGACCCGCCCGGAGATCGACATGGCCCGCGGCATCCTGATGGCCTCCTTCGGACTGGACCCCGACGAAGCGTGGGACGTGCTGGTCATGGCCTCCCAGTGCACCAACACCAAGGTGCACCGTCTTGCCTCGGACGTGGTCACCACGGTGACCGGGACCGCCCTGCCGGAGCCGATGCGACGGCAGCTCACGGCGGCGGTCGCCCGGCGGCGGGACGGGGCCGTACGAAACGCCCACGCGTCGGCGCCGCGTCATGACTCCCGCCCGGCGGGTCCATGGGCCTGACGGCAACCGCCATCGGCATACGGCGGCGGGTGACCGGACAAGCACCGCAAGGACACCGGACCGCGCCCAGGCACTGACATGGGTGGCTCGGCTCCTTCTTCCGCCGCGGCGCGGAACGTGGCCGGTTCCTTGTCGGCGGCGTCAGGGAGGTTCATGCCCGCGGCGCCGCCGGTGGCCGGACAGCGGCGGAGCACCACCGATGGTCGGACAGCGGCGGGCAGTCCCCTCTTCGTCAGCCCCTCAGCCCGTCAGCGGCCGAGCGCGTTCTCCAACTCCTTCTTGGTCATCGAGGAGCGCCCGTGGATGTTCCGCTTCCTGGCCTCGTCGTACAACTGGTCCCTGGTGGGCCCCTGCGCGCCGCGGTGCGAGCGCTGTCCGCCGCGCTGGTACGACGACTTGGGATCACGGGTCGATGCCTGGCCCGCGGTCTTCGACTCGCCCGACCTGGCCCGCTCCTTGTTGACGGTCCGCGCGGCGATCTCCTTGGCGCGCCTCGACGACTCGCCGCGGTCCTCCGCGCTCTTCTTGATGTGCTCATACTGCCGTTCGCGTTTGGCACTGGATCCGGCCGGCATGGTGCCTCTCCTCTTCGGCATACAGGGGTCTTCGGCCTACAGGGGCGTTCTGCCCGCTCACGCGTTCGTTCGGCATGACGAGTTCCCCGAAGGAGCGGCACGACCCGCGGGGCGTGCAGCGGGCCGTCGGCGCAGCGTGCCGCCATGGCACACCGGGGCATGCTTCGAGCGCGCGCATCGCGGGCGGCCGTGCCACGCTCGAAGCAGGGCCGCCGTCAGGCGGGACGGGGCCGGACAGCGCGTGCCCCAGGGTCGAGGAGGGCGAGCGCCATGACCCACAGCGACGCCGGTGAGACGCGTCGGCCGGACCATGACCAGTTGCGCGGCAACCAGCTGTTCGGTCCCCAGCCGAACGTGGCGGGCGCCGCCGGATACCCCGACGCCCCGCCCCGCATGGGCTTCTTCACGGACACCTCCGTGTGCATCGGCTGCAAGGCGTGCGAGGTGGCCTGCAAGGAGTGGAACGCCGTCCCGGAGAACGGCCTGGAGCTGACGGGTATGTCCTACGACAACACCCAGGCTCTCGGCGCCGACACCTGGCGCCATGTGGCCTTCATCGAGCAGCGGATACCGGTGGGCGGCGACGGCGGGGCCGGGCCTTTGGACGTCGACGCCTTCGACGCCTTCGACGCCGCACGCGACCTCGGCGCCTTCCCCGATGCGACGGCACCGACCGCGGACGCCGCCGCCGAAGGCGCCCCGGCCGGGCGGATCTCGCCCGTGTCCCCCGACGGCCGCACCGAACTGCGCTGGCTGATGTCCTCGGACGTGTGCAAGCACTGCACCCACGCCGCCTGCCTGGACGTGTGCCCCACCGGATCGCTGTTCCGCACCGAGTTCGGTACGGTCGTCGTCCAGCAGGACATCTGCAACGGCTGCGGCTACTGCGTGCCCGCGTGCCCCTATGGCGTCATCGACCAGCGCCGGGGCGACGGCCGCGCCTGGAAGTGCACCCTGTGTTACGACCGGCTGGGGTCCGGCCTGGAACCGGCCTGCGCCAAGGCATGCCCGACCGACTCGATCCAGTTCGGCCCTCTGGACGAGCTGCGGGAACGGGCGGCGAACCGGGTGGCGCAGCTGCATGCGGCCACGGTCACCGGGGCCCGTCTGTACGGGGAGAGCCCGGACGACGGGGTCGGCGGGGACGGCGCGTTCTTCCTGCTGCTGGACGAGCCGGAGGTCTACGGCCTGCCGCCCGACCCGGTCGTCACCACCCGGGATCTCCCGGACATGTGGCGGCACGCGGCCGTCGCCGCCGTCTCGCTCGCCGCGCTGGCCGTCGCCAGTTTCGTCAGGAGGCCACGATGACCGGATCCGATGTGCCGCGCGATGGTGTGCGGGGCGCCGCGTTCGGCCGGAACGCCGCCGGCCCGGCGCGTGC